>JALUYL010000025.1 GCA_027012955.1 Sulfurovum sp. | reverse complement strand
CGCATTAGAAGCATTAACCACCTCCACTCTTTTAGACTTATCTTCTGTGAGCAAAGCGTAAATACCCAATGCCGTACCCAAAGTATCCGCATCAGGATTAAGATGAGAGAGTATACTAATACTATGTGCCTCTGCAATCTGTTTTTTCACAGCATCTAAAGGAAGTGGGTTTGTCATCATCATGGCCTTTCAGAATGAACTATAGTGAAAGTTCATTAACGAGGTATTAACCCTATTCTACTTTCATAGACAAATCAATCCAATTTGCCTGATGAATCACAGAACCTGAACTAATAGCATCTACTCCCGTAGTTGCTATCTCTTTAATGGTATTTAGGGTCACATTTCCTGATGCTTCAAGTAAGATATGAGGGTAATTTTCATTTCTATAAACCACCACCGCTTTAGTCTCTTCAAGACTCATATTATCACACATCACAATGTCAGCTCCTGCCTTCATCGCAATTTTAACCATCTCCAAACTCTCACACTCTATCTCTACTTTAGAAGTAAACGGTATCTTTTGGCGTACTTCTTTCATAAAAGCATCCAAATTATCTATGGTTTTGAGATGTGTGTCTTTTAGCATGAGACAATCATCTAGTCCCATACGATGGTTGATGCCTCCACCACAACGTACAGCATATTTTTCAAAAGCACGAAGCAATGGTCTGGTTTTACGTGTATCAAGTAGTTTTACGCCCGTATCTTTTATAGCATCCACATACTGTGCGGTAAGTGTTGCGATAGAAGAGGCATGGAGCACCATATCCAAAATGGAACGCTCAAGGGAGAGAATCATCTTCGAATCACCCGAGATAAAGAGTAACTTTTCACCCTTTCTAAACGTTTCACCATCTTGCACATGCCATTCAAGTGAAAGGTCATACATCTTCGCAAAAGTTGCTACATACTCCTGTCCTGCAAACACCCCATCGCTTTTTGCAATGATATACGCTCGTATAGGCTTTGAAATACTAATACGCGCAAACAAATCACCACGACCTACATCCTCGGCGATAAGCGCCTTTAAAAATTCTTCTTTTAACATTATTTAATCGCCAACATACGTTCAAGTGCCATATTTGCATACTTAATGACATCTGGTTGTACCACTATCTCATTAATAGGCTTACCATCTTCTATAGACTTCAAAGTATTATAGAGGTCTTCTAATGTTGTTTCATTCATCGTAGGACACTCTGGTTTTGTAGAAGAGAGTACATAGGTGTTACCTTTACGCATACGGTTTACAAGGTTATACTCTGTACCAATGGCAACTTTTTGTTCTGGGTCTAGGTCATTGACATACTTGATGAGTTGTGACGTTGAGCCAGAAAAATCTGCGGCAAGTACTACGCTTGGGTCACACTCTGGATGCACGGCTATCTTAATGTCAGGAAACTTGTTACGGTAGAACTCAATGTCATCGACTGTAAAAAGCTGGTGTACAGAACAAAATCCGTTAAAACAGATGATATCTGCTTCTTTTGGGTCACACTCTTGTCCATCTTTTTCTACTCCGATAACACACGATTTGAGTCCCATCTGTATAGCAAAGTTTTGTCCTAAACATCTGTCTGGCACAAAAAGTATCTTTTTCCCTGTTTCCAAACCTTTTTCAATAATCTTGAATGCATTCGAAGAGGTACAAACATACCCACCCATCTCTCCTACTTTGGCTTTGACTGAAGCGTCGGAGTTTATGTAGGTAATAGGCAAGATGTCTTCTCTAGCAATACCACGTTCTACCATATATGCTACAGACTCTTCAAAGTAAGAACCATCCATCATACGTGCCATCGCACAACAGGCGATTTTGGGCATAAGTACACGTTTGTCAGGGTCTATGACTTTTACTGACTGTCCCATGAAACCTACACCACAAAAGACTACCCACTCATTGTCATTGGCTTGACAACGACGTGCAAGTTCTAAAGAGTCACCCGTAATATCTGCCATTTCAAAGACTTCATCGCGTTGGTAATAGTGTGCGACTACTGTAACATCCAACTCTTTTTTCAATCTGTTTATCTCAGCTTTAAAATCAATCATAAATATACCTTTCTCCTGCTCGCCAAAGAGCCAATTGTATGGATTTTAGCAAAATTCGGCTAAAATTCACATAGGGAACCTCTAATAATAGGTGATATCCACAATGGGTTTTGCAAATGTAAGGTTGTGCAAGAGATTTATGAGTCCTAGCCATAGCTAAGACGAAGTAAATATCTTGTGCAAGATTGCGTTTGCAAAGCTCACCCTTCGGGCATCACTAGCTTTCGCCTATGCGTCGTTACTCTTTCTCACCTTAGCTACGGCTAGGGTTTCAAAAGAGTGCCTACCCTAGACAAAAGCTAGAGATGTTGTGGGTATCACCTATTATTAGATGTTCCCTACAATATAAATTTTGGAGCCATTATGGACTTATTTTCAAATCAAAACTTTTTGCTTTATCTTGCAATATATCTTATCGCTAGTATCCCCTTTGGCTATATTTTGGCAAAACAATTTGCTGGCGTGGACATCAAAGAAGCAGGTAGTGGAAACATAGGCGCTACCAATGTCTTACGTGTTGTGAAAGAACAAGACCCAAAACTTGCTAAGAAACTAGGGGCTGCAACACTCTTTTTAGATGCCATTAAAGGTGTTGTGGTTATCTTAGTAGCCAAAATGCTTGCTGCTCCAGAGGGTGTACTTTGGACGATTGCTGTGCTTGCTGTTGTAGGACATTGTTTTTCTGCATTTTTAGCCTTTGAAGGGGGTAAAGGGGTTGCTACTGGTTTTGGTGTACTGCTTGTGATGATGCCCATCCCTGCACTTATCGCCATCGTTACTTGGTTAGGTGCAGCCAAAGGACTTAAAATCTCTTCCATCTCTTCTCTCATAGGACTTGTGGCATTTATCATCGCTTCGTATGTGATGTACCCTGAAGTACCAGGTATTATTTCTCATGCTCCTATTTGGATTATCGCGATGATTATTTTTTACAAACATGTACCTAACATAGTAAGACTATTTAAAAAAGAAGAAGGTAAGGTTTAAGCCATATGACTATACATATCGATGCATTAACCTTTGATGTCATCATCGGTCTTCTTGATTTTGAAAGAGACAGACCACAAAAAGTTGTGATTGACCTTCAAGCCACTTATGTGTATAGTGATGACAAGTTCATTGACTATGCAGATATCGTTGTGCTCATACGCACTCTACTTCAAGAAAAACGTTACCAATTACTTGAAAATGCACTCTTGGGACTTAAAGAAATCTTACATACGACCTATCCAAAAATCAACACTTTATCACTAAAAATTGCAAAACCAGACATCTTAACTGGCTGTTCAGTTGCCTTAAGTGAAACTTGGAATTTCTAAAAACTTTCAAAACCCCTCTTTTTTATGCTATAATATTAAACAAATCTTAAAAGATAAAGGCTTAGATGATGAGAATATTAATTATGGAAGAGGAAGTTGAAGTTGGCAAAGCACTTTCTGACACGTTAATTGCAGAGGGTTATCAGGCCGATATCGCTGAAAATATGGGTGATGCTAAATACTATCTTGATATCAGAAATTATGACCTAGTCTTGCTTGCTTGGCCACAGCAGGTAGCCAACAGTGTTGACTTTATAGCAACCATTAAAACAAATGCACACAAAACCTCTGTGATTGTTATCTCAGAACGTGATGACAAAGAGAGTGAAATTCATGCCTTGCGTTCTGGTGCAGATGACTTCATTAGAAAACCACTCGATAATGACATTTTACTGATTCGTATAGAAGCAAAGTTACGTTTTGGTGTGTCCAATATCATCGAAATAGAAGATCTCATCATCAACCCAGAAGAGGAGAAAATCATCTATCAGGGTGATGAGATAGAACTCAAAGGGAAACCGTTTGAAGTCTTAACCCATCTTGCTATGCATAAAGACCAAATCGTTTCAAAAGAACAACTTCTTGATGCCATTTGGGAAGAGCCCGAACTGGTCACGCCTAATGTCATCGAAGTTGCCATTAACCAGATACGCCAAAAGATGGACAAACCTTTAGACATTACTACCATAGAAACCGTAAGAAGACGTGGATATCGTTTCTGCTTTCCTAAGAAAATATCGTAATACCTCACAAGTAAAAGGGGATTTTTATCTCTTTTTACAAAAAACCCTCCCATATATTTTTTTTCTCCATTTTTTAAATAAACCATAAGCTATGATGGGTTATAACTCGTATAAATAAAGCAGAGTTGCAAATAACTCTCATAAGGGTAAAAATGGCATTAGTAATAACTGACGAATGTATCGCGTGTGACGCATGTAGAGAAGAGTGTCCAAATGAAGCAATCGAAGAGAATGACCCAATATATTTGATAGATCCAGATATGTGTACAGAGTGTGTGGGACATTTTGATGAACCTCAGTGTATCGCTGTTTGCCCTGTAGATTGTATTATCTCTGATCCTGACAATGTTGAAAATGTTGAAGAACTCATGTTCAAATACAACAAACTCCAAGAAGAGTTAGAGTCTTAAAATGTCAAAACGAACTGCTATCATTGATATCGGTTCAAACTCAGCAAGACTTGTTATCTTTGAGAAAACAAGCCGTTATGGCTTTCACCTCATTTGTGAACAAAAGTCAAAAGTACGCATCGGTGAAGGTGCTTACGATAAAGAAGGTTATCTCCAACCTATAGGCATAAGACGTGCCTTTCATACCCTAAAATCTTTCCTCTATACCATTGACAAATACCAAGCGAACAAAACACTTTGTGTAGCAACCTCTGCCTTACGTGATGCCCCCAATGGAAAAGTATTTACCGATTGGATACAAAAAGAGTTAGGTCTTAAGATCAAAATTATTGATGGGAAAAAAGAAGCCAACTATGGTGCTATTGCTGCGAGTAATTTACTTCCTATACAAGATGGTATCACCATAGATATAGGTGGTGGTTCCTCTGACTTAGCACTCATAAAAAATGGGAAGCCCATCGATAGCTATTCACTCAATGTTGGGACTGTACGCATCAAGGAACTCTTTTTTGACAAGGCACTTGATGCTTCACCTACACACAAAGAGGCACGAAGATATATACAAAAAGAGTTAAATCGCCTTCCTGAACAGTTTAAACATCCCCTAGCCATAGGCATAGGTGGAACTGCTAGAACACTCTCTAAGGGTATTATGAAGCGTTCAAAATACCCTTTAGATACACTGCATGCTTTTATGTATAACTTAGATGCACATGCAGACTATTTACATGCTATCCCTCTCTCTTCAGCCAAAAATCTTAAACGTTTTGGACTCAAAAAAAATCGTTACGATACCATACGTGAGGGAACACTCATTTTTAATGAAATACTCGCACATCTTGGTACAAAAAAAGTGATATCAAGTGCCGTAGGTGTGAGAGAAGGTGTTTTTTTAGAACAGCTACTTCGTGAGGCACGTTATCATTTTCCAAAAACCATCAATCCAAGTATCGTCTCGATACTCGACAGGTTTAAACCTCTAGTAACCATAGAAAAAAAACGAAAAATGAAACTTAAGATTGCCACCAAACTCTATAGGGTTTTACAAGTACAGATGAAAGACAATATGTCGTACGAGAAAGAATTACATCATGCACTTCGACTCTCCACTATAGGCAAAACCCTTACTATCTACAAAGCGCATCAACATGGTTTTTATATTGCCATGCAAGAGTTGAACTATGGTTTTACACATGAAGAGATACTGCTTATCTCTTTACTTGTACGCATGCATGGAAAAGAACTTTTGAATAAAGAGTTATTTGAAAAATACCATACACTGTTACCTAGTAAACAAGTTGTGCGATGGTTAAGTTTTATCTACACACTTACAGTTTTTTTACACGAAGCATCTAATGCTGCCAATATTCATTTTACTTTTGAAAACAAAGTACTAACCATTTATTCAGATAAACCACTTTACCTTGCAAAAGAAAAAATAAAATCTTTAGAGAAACCCATGGTATTCGCGATTATTATAGAAGATGAAAGTCAGATACCTAAACATAAACGTTTAGGTATCTAAAAGCAGAGAGATTTTAGAATTTTGTTCCCATAGAGAATTCAAAGGCTGCTGTATTGTCTCCTGGTTTGTTATCCAAGGGCTGTGCAAACACTAAGTTGATAGGACCAAAAGAAGATTGCCACTCTAAGACAACACCTACAGAAGATCGTGAAATATTATTAATAATCGTACTACCTTGAGAGTCTTGACGATCTGTACTAATGCTACCGTAGTCATAGAAAAAGGCTAAACGCATTTTTGCTGCTTCAGAAAGTGGAATACTCGCTTCTACAGAAGTAGAGAAACGTTGTGTTCCACCTATAAGACTTCTTTGTCCAGTCGAATCAATAAAATACGGAGATAACGAATAAGGATTATATCCTCTAATACTACCTATACCACCAGAAAAAAGTCTTTCTGCAATAGGCAGTTTTTCATTATTATTGCTTTGAATCTGTGTAAACTTTCCTTTGAAACGTAAAATAAGGTCATAGTCAATCCAATCTTCAAGACCATAGTAGAATCCTACCTTTCCTGATGTTTTAAAGATATTACCATACCCTGCAGGGAAAACCGTAGCATTAAAATCTGCACCATTAAGCTGTCCATATTCAAAATTCATTACTGCTTTTATCCCTTCTCTAGGAACATAAAAATCATCAGTATTATCAAAACTTAAACTTGTAAAAAATGATACTTTAGAATATTGGTCATTGTATAAAAGTGTATTAATAGCATTAATTGTTGAATTACTGTCTGTATTGCTAATTGTTGATTTATTATCTACATACCCTAATCCTAAAGAAGCATGAAAGTGTCTGTAAAACTCTCTACCTACAGCGATATTAGCCCCTAGTTGATCTTGTGTATAATCTATATATTGGTAGTTTTTTTTATAAAATGAGGTAGAGAGACTATACATACTGTCCCAAATTTTTGGATTTACAAAGGAGAGGTTAATATTTTTAGAAATTTTTGAGATTTCAAATCCTAACGTTGTGTTAATCCCTGAACCAAAAATATTTCTATCTGAAATAGAAGCATTGAGCATCACACCTTCATAAGAACCATACCCACCACCAGCAGAGATAGTCCCTGTACTTGTTTCTTTCACATTGACAAGGAGGTTAATCTTATTTTCAGATACTCTTTGGCTTTGGATATCAACTGTTTCAAAAAACCCTGTTCTTTTGAGTGCAGATTTAGAATCTTTCAAATCTGTAGCATTAAACTTATCTCCAGGCGCCAAGTAAATATAACGACGAATAACTCTATCTTTCGTACTGTCATTACCAGAGATGATAACATCACCAATAGTCACAGGATCACCTGGCTGAATGACGTACTGTAGGCTAATCACTTTCGTTTCTGGATTTTTGTTCATCTGAGGCAATACTTGCACATACGCATATCCGAAGTTTCCTACTTCTTCTTTAAGCATTTTCATATCGGCACGCATTCTTGTAATATTAAAAATTTTACCTTCATGTAGCATAAGATCACTCTCTAATGACTTCACATCTAAGCCATCAATATTTTGAGAGATACTTACAGTGCCTACATGGTACTGTTCCCCCTCCATAATCTTATAATCCACTTCTGCTTCATAAGAACCAAAATCCACGCGCATTAATGGTTTAGAAACTTGCGCATCAATGTATCCATGTTTCATATAGGTGTTCTTCACTCTATGCCCATCGTACTCCAATTGCTCTACCACTGCTTTACCATCATTTCTCCAAGGCATCCATCCCCAAAAATCTTCTTCTTTGTTGGCAAGTTCAGTTTCCAAGTCTCCTTGACTTACTTCTTCTGCCCCTACGAAGTTCATCTTTTTAATGATAATTTTCTCACCTTTGTTTACATCAAAAACAATAGACATACTGCTTTCACCTACAGGCGTGCTTGTTACATCTACAACTGTATCATAGTACCCCTGGCTTTCAAGCTTTGCGATGAGTGTACGTTTTGCTTTTCTAATGCGTCTTGTATCATACAAATCACCTTTTTTGATACCAATACCCTCTAAAAGTTTGGCACCATCATCACCAGAACCGTAACCTTTGATGTCAACATTGGCAATCGCCAATTTCTCTTTAAAATGGTAAATAAGCACCCCACCTTTTCTGTCTACCCATACATCTTCAAAATACCCTTGTGCAAAAAAGTTTTTGATAGAATCATTTACATTGGTCGCAGTGATAGTATCACCTACTCTAATATCTGCTACTTCTTGTGCAACAGCAGGAGAAAGATGCGCCAATCCTTCAAATTTCATTTGGGTTACTCTTTGTGCTGAAAGGAATGTTCCTAGCAGTACGAAAGTCAGCAGAACCTTTGTTAGTGTGCTCTTTTTTATCATTACCAAGCCTTAATATAATTTGCTAATATTTTATCTTTATTTCAATAAGAATCTCATAATAAACAGCAAATTATGTTATAATATATACTATGTAGAGAAAAAATTTCTCAAAACAAAGATGAAAAGAGAGATATGTTAACAGTTGGATTTATCGGGCTTGGACTTATGGGTGGTTCACTTAGTATTGCATTAAAAGAGACTGGAGAAAGTTTCCATTTTTTAGGACTTGACCATAACGATACTCATTGCAAAGAAGCATTGTCTTTAGGTTTAGTCGATGAGATTGTTCATGATTTGGATGACCTTCAAACTTGTGACATCATCTTGCTTTCTATCCCTGTGGATGGTATTATCGCTGTGTCACAGCAGATTAAAAACATTAAAGAAACATGTACTATTATAGACCTCGGAAGTACCAAAGAAAAAATTTCCAATGCTATCCCAAAAGAGATACGTCAAAACTTTGTCACAGCACACCCCATGACAGGGACAGAAAAGTTTGGACCAAGCGCAGCACTTCCAAACCTCTATAAAGATAAAGTCGTTGTACTTTGTGACATGGAGAGTAGTGGAGAGAAGCAACAATACGTAGCCAAAACACTGTTTGAAAGCATAGGGATGAAACTTGTGTATATGGATGCAAAAGAGCATGATAGACATGCTGCTTTTATCTCTCATATGCCTCATGCCCTCTCGTATGCTTTAGCCAATTCTGTGATGCAACAAGAGGCATCTAAAAGTATCATCGCACTTGCTGGGGGTGGTTTTAAAGACATGAGTCGCATCGCAAAATCAAGTCCAAATATGTGGGAAGACATTTTTAGACAAAACAAAACCAATGTCCTTGAAGCCATCCACACCTTTCAAGCAGAACTTAAAAAATGTGAAAAGATGGTAGAGAACGAAGAGTGGGAAACACTCAATACATGGATGAGTAATGCCAATACTCTCCATGATATTTTATAAAGGAGACCAACTATGGCAAAACAAACGATAGAACAAACAAGTATCTTAGACACACTCAAATCTGAACTTGTAAAAACAACTACACAAAAAGATGCCATAGAAACCCTTGCCAAATATGCCAAAACATTTACCGGCGCACAACGCTGTTCTGTATTTATCTACAATAAAGAAAAAGACCAACTCAAAAGTGTCTATGCTGATGGTATCAAGGGGAGTATCACCCTCAAATCAAATATTGGTATAGTCGGATATGCCTTTCATAAAAAGACAACCATTGTAGAAAATAACACTGGACAAAGTGGCATCTTTTTTAAAACAGTAGACACTAAAACAAACTACACCACTGACACGATACTTGCTGTACCTTTACTGCAAAATAACAAAAGAGTCGGTGTATTAGAACTTTTAAATAAAGAGGATGGTTTTAGCCAAGAAGATAAAGTCGCCATAGAAGCGATGTCTCTTCTACTTCTTGATACACTCATGCCTACAAAAAGTACTAGTAAAAAAGTCAAAAAAGAAGTCTCAACCCTTGAAGAAAAGTTTGAGAGCTATCTTGATAGTCGAAGACTTTACCTCATGGAAAATGGAAGTGCATACTACAAAATACTCCATATGAAAAGAGATTACTTTATAGCTGCTGACCAATGCTATGTACTCACACAAGAAGTAAAAACGATAGATATTTACTATCATACGGGCAATGAAGATTTTTTATCACTCAAAATGCTTGTCAAACTTGATATCACGGCAGAACATATATTGATTTCAGAGAGTACCAATCAAGAGATGTTTCTTCCCCAAACATTAGAGGAAGATGAAGAGACAGCATCATAATCGATATCTAAATGTTACGATCACCTCAGCCATTTTATCGATACTTTTAAGTATCGCCTCTTTTAACGCTTTTTTCTCCTCAGGATTCAAGATACCTGTACTGATGACTTCACAGCGTATTTCATCTATATTTGCTTTGTGTAGCAATTCAATATGCGTTAACTTCACATGATATCGTCCTATATCAAAATCTACATTGGAAAGTATCTTTTGTATGCGTATATCTTCTTCCATCGCAACAAAAGAACGATACAGAGGAATGGAAACAAGCGCAACGATAAGTAGCCATGTCATAATGCCTTTTTTTGCCACATGCAAAGGCGAATACCCTAAAATAGCAAAAACAAAAGCAGCTGCCAAGACGATGCCTACAAGGTTAGTAATAAAAAGTAAAAAAGCAGAAGAGAACATATGCCAGTCTGCCCACCCTAGCCCTATACCTGCCACAGCGATAGGTGGTACCAATGCCACCGCAATAGCCACACCAGCAAGTGAGCCAAGTATCTTCTCATTTGACTTTGCATACGCAGCTGCGGCACCAGATACAATGGCTACAAAAAGGTCTAAAATAGTTGGACTTAAACGCCCAGACATCTCTGAAGTCAATCGTTCTATGGGTGTGAACATCGCTATAGTGGCTGCCGTGAGAAGTACAGCCAGTACTCCTAAGGCAATGGTTTTAGCGCCATTAACTTCCAAGGTACTGTCTTGTCTAAGTACACCCATACTTAAACTTACTATGGGTTGCATGAGAGGTGCTAAGAGCATCGCCCCAATGATGATTGAGGAGGAGTTGATAAAGAGCCCAAACGTGGCTATCATCGTAGCAAGAATGAGTAAAACCATAAAAGTTTGACTTAACTTACTCTCTTCTCTTAGGTTTGTAAACAGTGAGGTGTACTGTTCTTTACTCGCATGAGAGAAAAAAGGAATACTTTTACTTAGGTACGCACTGCTCTCTTCATCTGAGGGAAGATGGTCGACTTTAATGCTGTCTTTTCCTGATGTCTGCTCTGCCTGCTTTTCCCAAAACTTCTCCCCCACACTAAGTGCCAAAGCTTTTTCCTTTACCTCCAATGTCACAGGTGTTTCACCTATCTCTTTAGAATCCACCAAAACACGCAAAGGCACTTTTGTTTCTATATGAGATTTTGAAGAGCGTATATACCCTACCGAACGTGGCAATACACTAGGAGACAAGTGTGAGACCAAAGCCTTAAACAGATACCCCATATACTGCATAATGGAAGTAGGAGAAAGTATAACTATAGAAAGTTTACCATCACTAGCACTAAGTTGAGAAGAGACCAGTTTGGAAGCAAAGGTATTGTTATGATACTCTAACCCTACTACACCAACAGCAGAGAGTTTCAGCTCGTTTTCATTGGCATCTGTGATTTTCATTTGGGTATGTTGAAGCGTTTTTACTTTTCGCATAGTACGCCAAAATATCTTGACTCTGTCAAAGTAGGTTTTGTCACCCAATGCTGTGTCAAAGACATCCAAAGGAGGTGCATCACCCACCACCACTTCTTGCAACACCACGGTACCATTGACATAGAGTACATCTAAGGGTTTTTCAGAAGGAATGAGAGCAAGTTCTACAGCATCTTCAAGCTTCGAAGGCAAAGAAAATGTACGCATAAGTTCTTTTTGTTTAGACGTGGGGATGATACCCACGGGAAGGTTATTTTGATGGGCAATGGCGAGTACACGTTTTATCTCTTCAACGCTACCTGTAACCAGCAAATGATGGACTTCTCGTACATCCAAACTCTCTAGCGCATCAAAAGAGAGGTATGTCACCTCTTCTTTTTCTAAATACGCTTTTGCTTTGTCTATAAATTCGTTTTCATTTTCAGTGTAAATATAATAAATCATAGAGATATTATAACCACACTATCTAAAACGCTCTACCATCTCTTTGAGTTCTTTTTTGTCTATTTGTACAGACTTGTCACCATTCTTTTTGGCATATAGTTTTCGTACCATCTCTTCTATCTTAGCATCATCACTCATGTGCCCATAAAGAATTTTGAGTGCTTCGCTCTCTTTATAAGGTTTTTGTTTTTTTGCAGGGATGAAACGTACCATATACATTGCCAATACTCCAGCCAAAAATGCCAATGACACCATCCACCATGCTACAGACTTCACTTCTATTTTTTTCTCTACAATCACCTCTTTGGTTTGGGGTGCTTGCATCAGCTTTGTTTGTACCATTCCCGTAGGTGGTGTCACAGAAGATGATGTCACCGCTCTAGCGCTCTTTTTTATCGTCACATCATACGCAGGTACTATCAATTCTTTCACTGTATCTGTTTGGGTATCAAGCATACTAAATGTACGTGCAGGCACATGAAAATCTGCATCTGCAATGAAAGCAAAACTTTTTGTATAAGTACTATAGAGTTCACCTCCTACCACTTTAGTATCCACTTTGGCTTCGTCACTATAGACGGTCACACCATCTATCTCATACTTTGGAAACTCGAAACTCTCTAGGTTTCCTTTACCTTCTATCTTGACAGTAAGATTGACAGGTTTGTTGGCTTTAACCTCTTTTGCATCGATGCTTGATGTGACTTTAAAATCGCCTATAAGGTCTGCATCTTTTGTTTGAGGTAAGACTTCCACTTGCAGTGGATTAGATGCTGTTTGATACCATTTGGTACCAAAGGTCATACCAAAAATGTCTCTTCTAGTTCTATCTGGTACGCCAACCTTTGCATGTGCAGGGGAAACGGTAAAATTCCCATCTTTTTGTGCAGTCACGATGTAACGTACTTCTTGGACTTGGTAATTTCCTTTGATATACGCTTTTTGTTCTCCACCCTCTGCCACAACAAACGCAGACAAATCAGGCTGTGTATATTGTACTTCTTGTGAAAGTCTAATATCTTTACGCAAAGAAAAATATACCGTCACCATAAAAGATTCACCGACACGGACTTTGGTTTTGTTGGCTTGCATCTTTAACGTAAAGAGTGCATTACCCTGTGTCGTAGGGGCATTAGATTTCACGACCTTTATATCTATAGGGTCTGTCTTGTATTTTTTACCAGAAATATTGACCGTATAAGAAGGGATAGTCATATCATGCTCTGGCATAAACTGTATGATTTTAGTCGTACTCGCTTCTGAAGTAACGGAACCATTAATCATACTTAGGTTTCTGCTACTTGAGGTAGAAGTACCGCTTACGGGGGCTGTGTCTACCATGAGTATCTTAGGAAATGCCGCAGATCCTCCTGTCGCTTTTATGCGTAGTGTGACAGGGTTACCTTTGACCACTTCTACCGTATCTACTGTGGCTTTGACTCCATCTGCATTTAATGTAGTGAATAGTGAATAAGCAATTGTGAATAGTGTTAATAGTATTTTTTTCATTTGTTTTCTCCTATAAAAAGATAGTTCATTGGTTTATCTGCGACCAAGGAGCACTCAGCCCAAAGGGTGGCTTCGCCATTTGCGACTGCCCGAGTAGATAAACCAATGAACGCACAATTTTGAATCTTTAATATATTGCTACCATGGCTTAACATCATCATCCTTTCTTGGCTTCTTACCTGCACCCATCTGGTACATCATCGTAGGTGTTTTGCCTTTTTGCATCTTTTTCATCAGACGCTTTAACTCTTGTTCTTTCAATTTTTCTTCTTTACTCTTTTTCTTTTGTGCTTTAGATTGTTGTCCATCTTTATCACCTTGTTTCTTCTTATCTTTTTGGGCATCAGACTTTTTCTTTTCGTCCTTCTTTTTATCTCCCTTTTTCTTGTCACTCTCTTTTTTCTTATCTTCTTTGTTCTTTTTGTCTTTATCTTTCTTTTTACCGTCTTTTTTATCTTTGTTGTTCTTGTCGTCTTTCTTTTTATCGTTCTTCTTTTGGTCTTTGTTATCTTTCTTTTTCTGATCTTTGTTTTTCTTGTCGTCTTTTTTCTTTTGATCTTTTTTGTCTTTTTGCTGCTGCTTTTTCTTCTTCTCTTCTTTTTTCTTCTTCATTTTCTTTGCAAGTTCAAGGTTAAACTTTGTATCTTTATCATCTCTAAGTTTGAGAGACTTCTCATACGCTTCTATAGCTTTATCTAACTCTTTCTTTTGAAAATGGCTGTTTCCTATGTTATGTAGGCGTGTCGCTTCATCGACACCTTCAGCTTTTTTGTATGCCTCAAGTGCCCCATCATAGTTTTTACTTTTATACAACGCGTTTCCTAGGTCATACTGCTTTTGAGGGCTCTTTGCATCTACTTGCTTAAGCAGGCTAGCACTTTTTGTGTACTTTTTTGCATCATATGCCTGTGTCGCTTTGTCTATGGTCTTAAAATCTGTTATACCACCATAGAGGGAAGCAGTTAACACAGAAGTCAGAACAAATAATTTTTTAATGCTTATCATACTTCTCTCCTTTTTGGCATTGAACTAAACGCTATAAGCAGAAACAAGAGTCCAAGACCTAGTGGATAGTAAAAATACTCCACTCTCTCTTTAACTGTCACTGCACCTTGCTGTTGGTTTTTATATTTGCCTCTGATGACATTGACAAGTTGTGCGATATCTTCTTTTCCGTTACTTGCTACCACATAGGCGCCACCGTGCTCTTTGGCTAACTCACCCAAGGCATCATTTCGCTGAGTAATGGCTATAGTGCCGTCTTTTTGTGCCAAAGGTTTACCATCTTCATCGAGCACAGGCGCTCCTTTGTCGGTACCTACAAGCACCACGTAAAGGTCTATCTCATTGGCTTTCAGAATGTCTGCAAAACCTGCGATGGCTTTTTCGTCTCCACCATCAGAGAAAAGTACTAAAATCTTAGGCTTTTTCTTTTCAAGTAGCGTACTTGCCAACTCACCCAATGCTGCAAAATCCGTAGAACCCATATTGATGTATGAGTCATCTACACCCTCTACCATCATCTTAAGTGTCTCTTTGTCAGATGAAAAAGGAGCTAATACAAAAGAGCTGTAAGCAAATGCTACTACGCCTATCTCATCACTTGGCATGGCATCAAAAAACTGTGCCATCTTCGTTTTGGCAAAGGTTAAACGGTCAGGGTAGACATCTTTACTACGCATAGAACCAGAAATATCCAATGCCGTAAGCAATGTCAACCCTTGTACTTCTACCTTTTTGTCACCTTTTTCCATGACAGGACGTGCCATCGCTACTATCATAAGGAAGATAGCCAGCAACATCAAGATGTTACGTACTATCATCGGCATACCTTCATCGGCAGCTGAGAGACGTTTGAGTACCTTCTCATTAAAGACTCGTGAGAGTCTATCTTTATTTGTGCTTATGAGAAATGCAAAGATGCCAAAAGGAAGTATAAGTACCCAAAAAAACTGAATATTGACAAAACTCATCCTAGACTCCTTTACTATTTCTTACATACATGAAAAGTAGCAAACTCAAAATCGCTAAAAAGAGTGGATAGATGTACAGATATGTATGCTGTACTATCTTTTTATCATCTATTTTAGTCGCTTCAAGTTTGTCTATCTCTTCATAGATATTCTTTAAACTTTTTGCATCTCTTGCCCCATACGCTTTACCATGCCCTGCATCTGCCAAAGCTTGGAGGTAAGCAGCATTATAGTCTCGTTCACTTCCTATACCTATGACATAGAGCTTAATATCACGTTTTTTTATCATATTTACCACATCTGTAAAAGGTACTTTAGACATATTGTCTATCCCATCGGTGAGTAAAATGGCTATCTTGGACTTGGCTTTACTTTTTGAAAGCAGGTTATAACTCTGCACTATCGCATCGTTAATCGCTGTACGTTTTCCTGCTATGCCCATCTTTTGCATCTTTGTAATATCGGTTAAAAATTTCTTTTCAAAGGTTAAAGGAGACGCGATAAATGCAACATCTGCAAACGTCACCATACCGATACGATCATCCTTACGCTTTTCTACAAAATCACCTACTACCTCTTTCACGACTTCAAATCGTGACCGATAAGAAGCATCAAAAGGTTGACGCATCGAGTCAGACGAGTCCAACACGAGCACAATGTCACGTCCCTCTTTTTTAGAGTTTGTGTAAGACTTCGTAATGACTGGAGATGCCAAAGCTATGACTGCAGCGGTAATACCTATCCACTTCAACCATGTTAACAATGAAGAACCACCACGTCCTTGCACCATCAAGGTGTTTACATGTGGGAAAAAGATAGCCCTGCTACGTTCTTTACAAACCTTGGCACACACAATAAAGAGAAATATAACTGCCAATAGATACGGATATTCAAAACTAAACTGACTCATCTGCCACCTGCACATAGAGGTTAAACTTGTTACGTGTATCTGTGTCTACTTCGTCTACCTCTTTTTTATATTTGTATTGCTCAAGCATTGGCTCAAGCTGTGAAAAGAGCTCTTTTCTTCTCTCATCTGTAGCCAATAGTCTTGCATAATGTGTTGCCTCGTAAGCAGACTTCTTCGTATCTGCCCAGTCTATCTTTTTAATGGCTTCCAAATACCCTTTTGCAAGGTTTATTTTTCTGTTATCCCATAGTTTTTTCAACACAAAAAACAGTATACCTACTGCCAGTAAGATACCAAAAGTGATTAATCCCCAATAGATATAGTAAGAACTGTCAGGTATCTCAAGTAAAGGCTTGATATCTCTTAATTGTGCTGTTATGTTATTTTCCATATATTTCTCCGTAGGGTGCGATTGCCATCGCACCTTTTTGCATATTCAATTTATTGGTGCGATGGCAATCGCACCCTACAGTTCTTATCATCGCATTGTCTTTAAAAGTTTCAGTGTGGGTTCTTCATGGGTATATACTTTTGTAAAGCGTACACCCTGCTTTTTAAACTGTTTATACAGTTTCTCATCATTCTCATGCAGTGCTTTTTTATAATTTTTTAATGTACCACTGTCTATGTCACCTTCAAAACTCTGCTTTGTTTCCATATCTATGAGTCTGAGATAACCAAGCTCAGAGGGGTCTTCCTCAAACTTGTCACGGACGATAACTGCAAAGACATCATGCTTCTTAGCCAAAAGTTTCAAGTCTATCTCACCTACAAAATCAGAGATTATAAACAGCAAAGCTTTCTTTTTTAAACGGCTAATGAGTGTCTCCACCAAAGCCGTATAGTCTGCTTCTTTACCTATGGGGTCAAACTCCAGTACATCTTCTATGGCTTTATGTACAGAAAAGAGTTTTTTACTCGGTTTTGAAAGCCCATACATTTTGTCTGCAAAAATCATATGCGAAAACAAGTCCGCATTTTTAATGGCTGAAAAACCTAACGTCGCCACTGTCTCAGCAATGATGTCAGACTTTTGTTTCACTGTACCAAAGTACGTTGAACCCGAAAGCATAGAGACAACCACTACGTTTAACTCTCTCTCTTCTTTATAGACTTTTACAAAAGGTTTACCCAGTTTTGCTGTGGTTTTCCAATCTATCTTACGAACATCATCCCCATAGATATACTCACGTAACTCTGCAAACTCAAAGCCTTCGCCTTGAAATAAAGAAGCATTGTTACCCAGCATATCTCCATAGACTTGCTTTTTGGTTTTAAGGACAATCTTTTTAACAGCTTTGTTCATCTATACAA
>JALUYL010000024.1 GCA_027012955.1 Sulfurovum sp. | reverse complement strand
GATAATTAGCAAATTAGAGGTAGAATATCAGAGATTTTACCTTGTAATGATTTTTTTAAGCTCAAAAATTACTATGAGGAAAAATTAGTCACTTGGGTGGGTTTGAATTTGCAAGTGGCTCAATAGAAAGACATATAAGATAAAAATAACCGCTATCACTCCTAAAGTTTCTCCAAAAACTTCTTTTTTACTACTTGCAACTACGTCATAAATCCCCCATATAGCGAATATCACTCCTAAAAATATTAAAGTATACTTCACTATAGGTAAAATTTCTAAAGAATGATAATGTAACTTATTATCTAATGCTTTGTTTAATTTTTTCCACTTTTTTCTGATATTACCTTTTAATAATTTAGAAGTTTTAGTATCGGGTTTTAAATCTACTTTTTTAAAGCCAAAAGTTTCAATAAATAGCTCTCTTAATCTAAAAAAACCAACCTCATTTCCGCTCTCTATATCGTCAATTCTTTGATTATATTTAATAGCGATATATTTCGAAAACTGCTCTGGATTATCTAAACTATTTGCCAATTCATCGCTAATATAAATATCGAACTCTTTTTCCAATTCATCAATAAATTTTTGTTTCATACAACCCCTTCTTATTTTTACAAGTTATTCTGTAGAATGTAGATATATTCAAGTGTCATACACCTTTTATTTGCATATACTAATCTTTTACTATTCTAATAACTATAGCAAAATTTCTTAATGATGCAAATGAGTTCAACAGTTTTGTATTGACAAGGCATCTACAAAAAGATATAATAATTATGCCAAAGGATATCACCGTGAAACCTATACGATGGAATGAAGAAAAAAACCAACTTCTCATGATACAACGGAAATTAAGTTTTGAAATGGTGTTAGATAAGCTAGAAAATCAGGATATTTTAGTAAGACGTAGCCATCCTGATAAAAAAAGATATCCGCATCAGTTTATTTTCGTCGTTGAGATGAATGGATATATCTGTTATGTGCCTTTTGTGGAAAATGATGAAGAGATATTTTTAAAGACGATTATTCCGAGTAGAAAATTAGAAAAAGAGTTCAAAGGAGCTAAAGATGAAAAAAGATAAATTTATTTATGATGCTGAAGAGTTAACACTCTTAGATGAGATAGAAAATGATGAGTGGCAAGATGCTTCACTCACGCAAAAAGAGAAAGATGTATACGCCCAAAGTGCAGCATACACAAAATCTTTACAAGAAAAGAAACAAACCACTATTCGCTTTGCAGTAAGTGATCTGGCTATTATCAAAGCAAAAGCAAAAGAGATGGGCATAGGCTACCAAAATCTCATTCAGACATTGGTACATAACTATGCACAGGACAAAACAAAATTGGGATTGTAGTTTTTATCGTTTATGTGGTACTTTAGCAGAAGGTGTATCTTTTACTGTATGTTGTAAATGTGCATCCTGATCATCAAAAAATATGTCTGCACCAAAGGCTTTGATGACTTCGTATTTTTGTACACCACCTTGGAAAAAAGCTTCGTCAACACGCACACCCCACCCCTCTAGCGTACCAAGTACTCTCTCATGGGTAGAGAAACTTCTAGCCGTTACCAAGGCTGTGCGTATAGGTGAGCTTTCCATCGGAAACTTGTCTTGTATCTCAGAGATGATTTTGAGGAATTTAAAAAACGGCCCTTTGCTTAGTGGGTTTTTGGCATTTTCACGTTCATGGGCTATAAAGGCATCAAGTCCACCCTTTTGGTAAACTTTCTCACTCTCATCACCAAAAATGACAGCATCCCCATCGAAGGCTATTTTAACCATGTCAGACTCTTCTGAGCTGATGGGTGTATGTGGGAGTATGGTCGCTGCTGCCACCCCTGTATTTACAGCTTCTTCCACGTCTGGTGCATAAACAGAGAGAAAAAGGTCTACTTTAAAAGCTTCAAGGTAACGTGCCACTGGTGTGCCTGCTGTCCAGCCTGTACGTTCTATGTCTAGGGCATAGTGTTCTATGGAGCGTCCTATGCGTAGTCCAGTTGCTGCGTTATTACGTGAGAGTATGATGACCTCTATGAGCTTGTTGTCAAACTTTTTGTTAATGGCAAGGAGGTTTTGAACAAATCTAAAGGCAGAGCCTTTGGCTAGAGGATTGTCTAAGTGTGCAAGCTGATGGGTATAGTATGACTCTAAGCCCTCTTTATCAAAAATGGCATTCTCCTCTTCCAAATCAAAGAGCGCCCGAGAAGAGATAGCAATAACAAGTTTATCATCAAGGTCATACGCCATAAAAATCCTTTATATTTATGATATTTTAGTGACTTTTACTTTATGGGCTACTATAATGCTAAAAAGTTTTAAAAAAGGTTAGATATGGATACACTTTTTGTCTACGGCACACTCATGCCCAACTGTCCCAATGGACATGTGTTAGAAAACATTGTAGGTAAGTTTGTACCTGCTACGGTGACAGGTGAGCTTATAGGAGCTGGGTGGTCTGCTTCTATGGGCTACCCTGGCATCAAACTTGATGACAAGAGCGACACTGTACACGGCTTTTTGTTTTATTCTCATAACTTGGAAAACAACTGGGAGTACCTAGATACCTTTGAGGGTGAAGAGTTTGTGCGAACCGCTGTGACGGTAGAGCGTTATGATGAGTTAGATGTTGATACTTACATTTATACTCTCAAAGACAATAAAGATGAACTTATGGAAGATTGATTTTTTTTGGTATAATAATTTATTACACATTAAAGGTAAAAATATGAAAACACAAACAACCATAAGAGTAGAAGAAACAAATTATCATAAGGCAAAAGAAATACTTGACCAAATGGGACTTAGTTATTCTCAAGCTATAGGCGTATTTAACTCTATGGTAGTGATGAATAAAGGGCTACCATTTGAAGTGAAAATACCTACAAAAAGACTTCAAAAGACTATAAAGTCTCTAAATGATGGTAATACTGTAGAATATGCTAGCGTAGAAGAAATGATGAAAGATTTAAAAGCGTGAAATATAAACTTACTCGAGAAAATAGCTTTAAAAGAAGCTATAAAAAGTTAAAATTATCCGATAAAGAAGAACAATCATATATAGACATTATTTATACACTGTTAAATGATGAGATACTTGAAGCTAAATACAAAGACCACCAACTCAAAGGTTCCCTTGAAGCATTTAGGGAGTGTCATATCAAACCCGATTTATTACTCATTTATCGAATAAAAAATAATACTTTGGCCCTTGTAGATATAGGTAGCCATAGTGAATTATTTAAGTAAAAAATATGAAACTCTTAGTCTCAGCCCTAGAACCCTCCTCTAACCTCCACTTAAAAGAGGTACTGAAACATACACATGATGTAGAACTCATGGGTATCTTTGACAAGAACATAGAGAATGGTACGCCACTGTATGACATCAGCGAGATGGCTATTATGGGTGTGGTGGATGCCATTAAGAAACTGCGTTGGTTCTTTAAGGTGGCAGATGAGATGGTAGCACTTGCCAAAGATGTGGATAAAGTGTTGCTTATGGACTCTTCTGGGTTCAACTTGCCACTTGCGAAGAAACTTAAAACAGCGTATCCTGACAAAGAGATAATCTACTACATTTTACCGCAGATATGGGCTAGTCGTCCAAAGCGTGCTATAAAACTAGAACAGTACTGTGACAAACTCTTAGGTATACTCCCTTTTGAAACAGACTACTATCCACAAGGCAAAGCACAGTATGTAGGTCATCCTTTGTTAGATGAGATAAACGTACACCGAAATGAAGAAGAGACAAAAAATATCATCACCTTTATGCCAGGAAGTAGAAAGTCAGAAATAATGCGTTTGATGCCCATTTTCTTAGAACTTAGACGTAAACTTGGCAATGATATACGCCCTTTACTGGTCATTCCTCCATCTTTTAGTAGAAACAAGATAGCAAAACTCTACAGAGGGAACCGTGAGTTTGAAATAGTCAGAGATACCCATGAAGCACTCAGACGTTCTGAGTTTGCTTTTGTCTGTTCTGGTACTGCCACACTTGAAGCTGCACTTATAGGTGTACCTTTTACGCTTGCTTACATTGCTAAGAAGGTGGACTTTTTCATAGGAACAAAACTGCTTGGTATCAAACAAGTGGGACTTGCAAACATCATACTGAGCAACTACAATAATACTACATTGCACAATGAAATCCTCCAAGAAGAAGTCACAGTTGACAAGCTCTTAAAAGAGTACTACAATACCGACCGAGAAATCTTCGCCCAAAAAGCAGAAGAGTTACGTACATATTTAGGACATGGAAGTTCTAAAAATGTTGCGAATATAATTATGGAACCGTAGGGTGTTGTCCCATGACAACACCGTTAATTCCAATTTTTGGTGTTCTAAGGGTACAACACCCTACACATCTTTAGAAAGGATATACCCTGTTAGTACATATATGTTGCAGTGTCGATAGTCACTATTTTCTCCAAAAACTCCAAGAAGAGTACCCAGAAGAAAAACTTACAGGGTTTTTCTATGACCCAAACATCCACCCTTACTCTGAGTACTACTTACGTCTGCTAGATGTCAAACGAAGCTGTAAGATGCTGGGTATTGACCTCATAGAGGGTGAGTATGATGTTGAAAAATGGCTCTCTCTTGTCAAAGGATGGGAGAGTGAACCAGAGAAAGGTGCACGCTGTGGTATCTGTTTTGACAGACGCTTTGAAGTCTCTGCACATAAAGCCAAAGAACTTGGAGAATCGAGCTACACCTCTACACTCCTTACCAGTCCTAAAAAATCACTCGAACAACTACAAGTAGCTGGTGATGCACTAGGAGAGAGTCTAGGTGTCAAATTTGTAGCGCCAGATTACAGAAAAAATTCTGGCACACAAGAGCAAAACATCTTAGCCAAAGAAGATGCACTGTACCGACAAGACTACTGTGGCTGCCTCTATGCGCTCAACATCCAAAGAGACCAGCAGGCAAAAATGGCAGATGAACTTTTCGTGCCGATATCACAACAAATACAACCTGAATCTATAGAAGAACGTATAGAAATGTACGAGAAACGTTGGGTATTGGAAGAAGCACATAGACCACATAAAATCATCAAACAACGCTTTTTAAACTGGCGACTCACTATGGGCTGGCTGAAAGTACGTAAAGTAGTCACACCTGCACACTTTTTACCCTACTCAAGCATTAAAAATGAATACAGCAGAGGCAAGGTCGAATACACTGTGGGAGAAGTACATCACATGAACCGTGATGAGGTACGTTTCATTACACTTGCTACTTATAATGCTATTGCAGAAACGAACTATGAAAATGTCACAGAACTCATCTTTAACCCACCCTCTTTTTCTGATGAGGTTACTTTACGTAGTAAACTTGGAGTAACTCCTTATGATCTCTCTGTCATTATGGTAGTGGATGAAATACCTACAAAAAAAGTAGAGCTTCGTTGTCAAAGCCGTACCTTTAGCGATGTAAAAGAAGTGCTAATAGAACTTTAGCGGGTCAATTATCACTTTTTTACCAACTTTTAGATAAAATGAGACAATTTTTATAAAAAGGTTTCCTAGTGCTTTATAACGTCGTTGAAATTCAAGAAATACTACCTCACAGATATCCATTTCTCTTAGTGGACAGAATTACAGAACTTACCGTTGGTGAGCACATAGAAGCTTATAAGAATGTTTCTATTTCAGAGCCTGTATTCCAAGGACATTTCCCTGGTCACCCTATTTACCCTGGTGTCATGATTATCGAAGGTATGGCGCAAGCAGGTGGTGTACTTGCCTTTAAAAGTATGGATGGCGTGACAAAAGAAGACATAGAAAATAAAGTCGTTTACTTTATGAGTATCGATAAAGCAAAATTCAGAGCACCTGTCACACCAGGTGATAAACTTGTCTACAAAATCAATGTCATTAAAAACAAAGGCGCCATATGGCAACTTGATGCAAAAGCATACGTAGATGACAAAGTGGTTGCGCAAGCTGAACTTAAAGCTATGATAGTGGACAAATAGGTCTTTGATGTCTACTATTCATACATCAGCCGTTATTGAAGATGGCGCTGTATTAGGAGAAAATGTCTCTGTTGGTCCTTTTTCGTTTATTGGGGCACAAGTGTGTATTGGAGACGATACCACGGTTGCTTCACACGTAGTCATCGAAGGAAAAACAACCATAGGTAAAAATAACCGTATTTTTCCTCACGCTGCTGTAGGTACCATACCTCAAGACTTGAAGTTTGACGGAGAAGATGTTGAACTTATCATCGGAGATAACAATACCATCAGAGAGTTCACCCTTCTTAACCCTGGAACCAAAGGTGGAGGTTCAGTGACTAAGATAGGTAACGGAAACCTTCTCATGGGTTACGTGCATCTAGGTCATGATGTCATTTTGGGTGATAACTGTATCTTGGCAAATGGCGCTACGCTTGCAGGACATGTTGAGCTAGGTAACCATGTGGTTATCGGTGGTCTTACGCCTGTGCATCAGTTTGTACACATCGGTGACTATGCGATGGTAGGTGGTGCTTCTGCTTTAGCACAAGACATCCCTCCCTACTGTCTAGCTGAAGGAAACCGTGCCAACCTTAGAGGTCTAAACCTTACAGGACTTAGACGTCAGATGGAAAGAGAAGAAATCAATGCACTCAAAGCTGCCTATAGAGAACTTTTTGAACAGGGTAAACCTTTACAAGAAGTGGCGCAAAATATTTTTGAGACAACGACATCAGACAAAGTAACAAAACTTTGTGAATTTATAAAAACTTCTAAACGAGGTATACCGTTTATTCGCGTAAAGAATGAAGATAAAAACAATGAGGACAACCAATGAGAACAAACAAAGCTTGTAGCTTTTGTGAAGCACAAGAGAGCGAAGAAAACCCACTTATAGCAGGGGAAAGTGCATATATTTGTTCAAACTGTGTGGTATCTGCGTATAAAATCTTGTTTGGAGATGAAGAGCAAGAAGAATCTCAAGCAGAGCTAACGACACAAACACTCTATACACCAAAAGAGATAGACAGTATGCTTTCAGAATATGTAATAGGTCAAGAGAAAGCAAAGAAAACACTTTCTGTGGCCGTATATAACCACTATAAGCGTATTTTTAAAGACAATATAGATGATGAAACACAATTGGCAAAGTCAAATGTACTTCTCATCGGACCTACAGGTTCAGGAAAGACACTTTTAGCACAAACGATTGCTAGATTTTTAAATGTGCCTATCGCTATTGCAGATGCTACGAACCTTACTGAAGCAGGTTATGTAGGTGAAGATGTAGAAAACATCCTTACGAAACTTCTCATGGCAGCAGATGGTGACCCAAAACGTGCAGAACAAGGTATTGTTTTCATTGATGAAGTAGATAAGATTGCACGTATGGGTGAGAACCGTTCTATTACACGTGATGTTTCTGGAGAAGGTGTGCAACAAGCCCTACTTAAACTCATCGAAGGTTCGGTTGTAAATATCCCACCAAAAGGTGGACGTAAACACCCTAATCAAGACTTTATACAGATAGACACGTCAAATATACTCTTCATTTGTGGCGGTGCATTTGATGGGCTTAATGATATTCTTAAGAGAAGACTTGGTGCAAACACACTTGGCTTTGGTCAAGAAAAACGCTCTAAGAAAGATGAAGAGAACCTTCTTCACCTTGTAGAGGCAGATGATCTGGTTACTTATGGGCTTATCCCTGAACTCATTGGTCGTCTACATGTACTTGCAACACTTGGTGAGATAAGTAAAGAAGATATGGTACGTATACTCGTTGAGCCTAAAAACTCGCTGGTTAGACAGTATCAGAAACTCTTTGAGATTGATGATGTGACATTGAGTTTTGAAGAAGATGCACTTTCACTCATTGCACAAAAAGCAATTGAAAGAAAAACGGGTGCGAGAGGCTTACGCTCTATACTTGAAGAGATACTGCTTGATATTATGTATGAACTCCCAGAGTTGGCACATTATGAAGTCATCATCACAGAAGATGTGGTTGAGAATGGTACAAAACCACTCTATATAAAAAATAAAAAAACAGCATAACACAAAGGAAATGAAAAATGTTTAAAAGACTCTTAGGAATGTTCTCCAACGATTTAGCGATTGACTTGGGGACAGCAAATACACTTGTACTGGTAAAAGGACAAGGAATTAGCATTAATGAACCTTCAGTGGTTGCGATACAATATGATAAGCATGGACAAGAGCGTATCTTGGCAGTCGGTCAAGAAGCCAAAGACATGGTAGGTAAAACGCCAGGAAACATCAAAGCTATACGCCCTATGAAAGATGGTGTTATCGCTGATTTTGAAGTCACAGAGATGATGATTCGTTACTTCATCGAAAAAGCACATAAAAGAAAAGGTTTCTTTTCTCCACGTATTATCATCTGTGTACCTTATGGGCTAACACAAGTGGAAAGACGTGCAGTAAAAGACTCTGCTGAAAATGCAGGTGCGCGTTATGTTTATCTTATAGAAGAGCCAATGGCTGCTGCTATTGGTGCAGGTATCCCGGTAAAAGACCCTAATGGAAACTTGGTTGTAGACATCGGGGGAGGAACTACGGAGATTGGTGTAACGTCACTAGGTGGATTGGTACTTTCAAAGTCTATCCGTGTGGCAGGAGACAACCTTGACCAAGCAATCATTGACTACATCAAGAAAAACTTTAACCTCCTTATCGGTGATAGAGTTGCAGAAGAACTTAAAATCACTATAGGAACGGCTGTTGCATTAGACGAAGATTTGGTAACGACTGTAAGAGGTAGAGATCAGGTAGAAGGTAGTCTTGCTTCTATGGAAGTGACATCTGAGCACATAAGAGCAGCGATGAAAGACTCTCTTGAAGAGATCGCAGATGCACTCAAAGCTGTATTGGAGCAAACCCCTCCAGAACTTGCAGGAGATATCGTAGAAAATGGTATCGTACTTACTGGTGGTGGTGCACTTATCCGTGGATTAGACAAATATCTTTCTGATCTTGTTAAGCTTCCAGTATATATAGCTGAAGACCCTCTACTCGCTGTTGCAAATGGTACAGGTATCGCACTAGATGAAATAGATTTACTCCAACAAATGGCATATGAAGACTAGACTCGTCATCATCGCCATACTGTTACTCATGTTAACAGTCCTACTGTCACGAAATGACGAGCGTATCACCGATACGCTTTTGGGTGCCATAAACCCCATTAAACAAAGTTATAAAAATTTCACACAAGATTTAGAAGACAAAAGCCATAGCTATATCTTTCAAAAAGAGTCTATAGAAAAGCTCTCTCGTGAGAACCGTGTACTACGTAAACGTCTCCTTGAACAGATGCACTATATAGAACAAGTGAAAAACATCTATAAAGCATTGCCAAATTTAAGCCGTTTACCTTTAGCTTCTATTTCCATTATTCAAACTATTTCTTATGTAAAGCTCAACAGTTTTTCACAAGTCATTCTTACCAAACCAAAAGGTTTGGTAGAGAACAAACTGTATGGACTTATACAAGGTCGTGTGGTCGCAGGTACAGCAAGAGTCAATAACAATCAACTTTATGGCTACCTTACCTCAGACAATAAATGCCGTTTTTCTGTCTTTATAGGTAAAACAAATGCCCCAGGTATTGCATTGGGGTATGAACAAAATGAAATGATGATAAAATTTATCCCAAAATGGCACAACATTCAAAAAGGCGATAAAGTGATTACTTCAGGGCTAGACGGTATATTTTTTGCCAATATTCCTGTAGGTATCGTTACAAAAGTAGAAGTACAAAGTTCTTATACTGTTGCCTATATCAAGACCTATAGTGATATTTTTCATCCTAAAACATTTTTCCTTATCAATGATGCAAAAGCACATTTAACCGATAATTTTGACCGTTATAAAACACAGATAGCCACTAAACCTTTTGTGACTATAAATGAAACCAATACCACTGCTCCCGCCATGACACATGTTGAAGACATCAATCAATCACAGTCGATAGTTTCGAGT
Source organism: Sulfurovum sp. (assembly GCA_027012955.1). Lineage (GTDB taxonomy): Bacteria > Campylobacterota > Campylobacteria > Campylobacterales > Sulfurovaceae > Sulfurovum. Next base: position 7,850 of record JALUYL010000024.1, on the reverse strand, counting down.
ATCCCCTCTCGTATAGACCAAACACAAGAAGATTTGGTAGAACCAGAAGCCGTAGAAGAACACCCAATCGTTCCAAAAGCCAAAAAAGCCAAAAGAAAAAGAAAAGCCAAAAGAAGTACCTTAGACCTCTTTTAAACCCTTTTAAATTTAAGATAATTTTGCCCTTTTTTAAGGGCTTTTTGTACCTTTCTCCTGTATAATATCAAACTAAAAATCAAGGGTATCTCTCTATGCCAAAACGCACTGACATCAACACTATTTTACTTATCGGTTCAGGACCCATTGTTATTGGACAAGCCTGTGAATTTGACTACTCTGGTACACAAGCTGCTAAAACACTGAAAGAACTAGGCTACAGAGTAGTACTTATCAACTCTAACCCTGCGACTATTATGACAGACCCAGAGTTTGCAGACAGAACCTATATTGAACCTATCACCCCAGAAATTATTTCTAAAATCATCAAAGCTGAAAATGTAGATGCTATCTTGCCAACCATGGGTGGACAGACAGCACTGAACGTTGCTATGGATATGAATGATGCTGGTATGCTTGATGGTGTTGAATTTCTAGGTGCAAACCCTGCTGCCATTAAAAAGGGTGAAGATAGACATCTCTTTAATGAAGCGATGATAAAGATTGGTATGGATTTACCAAAAAGTGCCAATGCCTACAACCTTGAAGAAGCACTCACACTTGCTAAAGAGATAGGTTTCCCCGTTATCTCAAGAGCTTCATTTACTATGGCTGGTGGAGGATCAGGTGTGGCATATAACATCGATGAATTCAAAAAACTTGCCCAAGAAGGCTTAGATGCTTCTCCTATCAGTGAAATTGAGATTATGGAATCTTTGCTTGGTTGGAAAGAGTACGAAATGGAGGTTATCCGTGACAAGGCCGATAACTGTATCATCGTTTGTTCCATCGAAAACTTTGACCCTATGGGTACCCATACAGGAGACAGTATCACCATAGCCCCTGCCCTTACACTTACAGATAAAGAGTATCAAAACATGCGTGATGCCTCTTTTAAAATCTTACGTGAAATCGGTGTAGATACAGGTGGTTCTAACGTACAGTTCTCTATCAATCCTAACACAGGTCGTATGATTGTCATCGAGATGAACCCAAGAGTTTCACGCTCCTCTGCACTGGCTTCCAAAGCAACAGGGTATCCTATCGCTAAAGTGGCTACCCTACTTGCCGTTGGATTTACACTCGATGAGATTACCAATGACATTACAGGTACCCCCGCATCATTTGAACCTGTCATTGACTACATCGTGACAAAACTTCCTAGATTTACTTTCGAGAAATTCCCCATGGCAAACTCAACACTGACTACTGCGATGAAATCAGTAGGTGAAGTAATGGCTATTGGCCGTACGTTTAAAGAGTCTTTCCAAAAAGCACTTTGTTCACTAGAAACTGGACTTACAGGATTTAATCCTATTAAATGTGATGGAGAAGAGCTTGTACGTGAGATTCGTCGTTCTCATGCTGACCGTATGCTCTATGTCTTTGAAGGTCTTAGACGTGGTATGACGGTGGATGCTATCTTTGATCTTTGTAAAATAGACAGATGGTTCCTCTACCAACTAGAAGAGCTCGCACTTCGTGAAAAAGAGATGGACATCGCCCTACTCTCAGATGCCTCAAGACTCCGTGAAGTCAAAGCCGAAGGTTTCTCAGATGCGATGATTGCTGAAGTCATCAATAAAAAAGAGGGTCTTACTCTTTCTGAAAATGACATTTACAATGCTAGAGAAAAAGCTGGTGTCACCTTAGAGTATAACGAAGTAGATACTTGTGCTGCTGAGTTTAAAGCCCTTACGCCATATCTTTACTCAACAACAAACATTACAAAACTTCCACAAGCTAAAATGCCGGAATCTGATGAGAAGAAGGTACTTGTTATTGGTGGTGGGCCTAACCGTATTGGTCAGGGGATTGAGTTTGACTACTGTTGTGTACATGCTGCCTTTGCTCTGGAAGATATGGGTGTAAAGTCCATTATGTATAACTGTAATCCAGAGACTGTATCTACTGACTATGATACGTCTGATGTACTCTACTTTGAGCCTATTGACTTTGAGCACGTAAGAAACGTCATTGAGCTTGAAAAGCCAGATGGGGTCATCGTTCACTTTGGTGGGCAAACACCATTGAAGTTGGCTAAAGATTTAACTGCTATTGGTGCAAAGATTTCTGGTACAACCGCTAAAGTCATCGACCTTGCAGAAGACAGAGAACTTTTCTCTGCATTTATTAATGACCTTGGACTCAAACAGCCAGACAACGGTACAGTCTTTGAAAAAGACAAAGCTCTTGTTGTGGCAAACCGTATCGGGTACCCTGTACTTGTACGTCCTTCGTTTGTTCTTGGTGGACGTGGTATGAAAACAGTTTATTCAGACGAAGAGCTTAACCAATATATGGATGAAGCAGTATCTGTATCTAACGATGCACCTGTACTCATAGACAAATTCCTTGACAATGCTATTGAACTTGATGTTGATGCTATTTGTGATGGAAAAGATGTCTACATCGGCTCAGTCATGCAGCATATCGAAGAAGCAGGTATCCACTCTGGTGACTCTGCTTGTTCACTGCCTCCGGTAAGCATCTCAGCTGAGTTACAAGAAAAAGTCAAAGAGCAAACAGCTGCGATTGCACTTGGTCTTGGTGTTGTGGGGCTTATGAACATACAGTATGCCATACATAAGGGTGAGATTTACCTTATCGAGGTAAACCCTAGAGCATCTAGAACAGTACCATTTGTTTCAAAAGCGACAGGTGTACCTCTGGCTAAAGTAGCAACAAGAGTGATGATACAAGGTAACTTAAAAGAGGCATTAAAATTCTACGACACATTTAATGTTGTGAATTTCGATAAAAAAATCATGGAACCAAACCTTAAAAACCATGTTGCCGTAAAAGAAGCTGTCTTCCCTTTCAATAAACTTCCAGGATCAGACCTTATCTTAGGCCCTGAGATGAAGTCTACAGGTGAAGTAATGGGTATATCTGACAACTTCGGAATGTCTTTTGCAAAAGCACAATTTGCTTCGAAAAATGACATACCACTTGAAGGTAAAGTCTTCTTATCTCTAACAGAAAATGATAAAGCACAAGCAGGTGAAGTCGCCAAAATGTTTACTGATCTTGGTTTTGAAATCGTTGCTACTTCAGGTACTTTTACCGCACTTCAAAGTGCAAGTGTAGAAGCAGCAAAAGTACTCAAAATTTCTGAAGGTCGTCCAAATATCGATGATATGATTAAAAATGAAGAGATAGCCATCGCTATCAACACTTCTGACAATGCAGGAAGTAAAACAGATGCTAGAACCATCAGACAATCTGTTCTTTCAAACCATGTCGCGTACTTTACTACTATCGCTGCAGCACGTGCTACCGCGATGGCGATAAAAGAACTTAAAGCAACCAATGGAGAACTTCAACCTAAAGCACTCCAAGACTACCTTAGTTAAGATGCATAATTTAGTTTTCTTGACACAAACCGATACAACTATCGGTTTTGTCTCCCAAAATGCTGAAAAACTAACTACCATAAAACAACGTCCTCCTCACAAACATTACATCAAAGCAGTCAATAGTCTAAAAACACTTCAAACATTTACACGTATTCCAAAGGTACATAAGAACAGAGTCCGTAGAAGTCAAAAAAGTACCTTTATCTTCCCAAATACATACTCATATAGACGTATACACAACCAAAATCACCTTTATCTTTTAGACCGTTTAAAGTGGGCTTACACAACTTCGGCAAACCTAAGTAATCATCACTATGATGCACAGTTTGCTAAAGAAAATGCTAATGTGATTATAGAACCTCTTGTACAAAACAATCAAGCATCCAGCATTTATAAGCTTGGGAAACGACACATAAAAAGGATACGCTAATGTCAGTCATTTATGAAAATGAAAATATCAAAATAGAAGTAGAAAAATCAGAAATCCCTTGGCTGAAAATCTTTACACAAACGCCATACAAAGAGATGAGCGAAGTCCCTGGTGTGTTAAAGTTTGAGATTTATTATCTACTGGATATAGTAGAAAAAGAGATGATAGCATACTACAACCCTACCAAAATAAATATCGCTTCTTTTGGAAACTATATGCCCCATGTGCATTGGCACATTATGGCACGTTTTGAAGAAGACAGTTACTACCCTGAACCTATGTGGGGAACGAAGCAAGGGGAATCAAACTTAGATTTACCGTCATTTGAAACTTTTTGTGAGAAAGTAAAGGAAAAAATCTATTGCCTTTGATATATATCCTTGACATCCCCCCCCCCATTTTCAGATAGTATTTTTATTTATATCTTAAGGAATGGGGAAGCAACAAATGAAAAAAATATTGATAGGTTTACTTGTGATTTATTTTACTTCTGATTTATTAAAGGCAGAATATTTACATGTAACAAATGCATGTGCCCAAACAGGGGGATGGATAGATTATCATATAGTTAATACTTATAACTATGCAGGTACCAATAATTGTTCAGATGGTTCTCCTGTCCCTTGCATACAATATGTTACAGGTAATCCGTATATCTTCTATACATGGGGATTTAAGGCAGCTTATAAGTTTTATTGTGCATGTCATCTGAAAGATATACAATTTCCTGCAAAAGAGAATAATTTTACTTATTCTGAACCATGGAGTAGTGACAATTTAAATAGTATAACTTTCGAAGAAAAATGTTCTAATAACAATGGATCTTTAGAGAAAGCGACACTTCAGTGTATTAACTATAAACGATGTAAAATGGTAACAATAATGTGTGACATAAACCAAACATTGGACACCTCTTTTACCCCTCCAATGTGTGTACCAAAGTGTAATCAAAAGCAAACGTTAGATACTTCTTATAATCCACCTATCTGTGTACCAAAATGTACACCCGATGATTACCTAGATAAGAATACTACGCCACCTATTTGTAAGCCTATAGTACCCAAGTGTGATGACAACCAAACCCTAGACACCTCATTTGACCCTCCTAAATGTGTGGACAATGTACCTGCGTGTACAGAGGACGATACAAGCTTTCCAGCACTGAAAGACCACGAATCAGTTATCTATAGTTGGCCTCCTAATGATTTATCTGGACAATGTACAGGTCAATTAGGAAAGGTACAACAACAGCGTGTAAATTGTGAGACGAGTTATAGATGTATGTGTCCTTATGAGGCATACCCTCCTGATGTTAGCAATGAGAAAGAACTTTTTAACTGGGCAGAGAACAGCACTACAGACAAAACAGCAGAGTGTAGTAGCCTTGGAGGACATAGAGAAGCCTCACGTGTAGCGTGTGCAACGTTGTATAGATGTATGAAAAGAACAGATACTTGCCCTGAAGAAAAAAATGAACAAATCTCCTCCTACGTCTCCCCAAGAGACCAGTCTTTCCATGAAGACATCCCTCTCGATGGGGTGGGCTTTGGATTGCACTATGACTCTGCTGAGTGGAACAGTACAGAGGTGGCTCATGGCTGGTCTGTGAGTGCTTATGCGAGGCTTGTGGGTGACAGGGTGCATTATGGTTCTGGTGTGGTACGTGTGGTAGATACCAGTACAGTAGAAAACAATCTTACAGTCATCAAATCTGACTCAAATGAGATGCTTTTTGATGCAAATGGTACACTCCAAAGCATCAGAGACCTCTACACAAAAGAGACAAAAACCACTTTTGGGTATGATAATGTGAGTAGATTAGTAACAGTGACCGATATTTATGGAGAAATTTCAACTCTTGAACGAGATGGCAATGGTACAGTGACGGCTATCGTCGCTCCTACGGGGCAGAGAACGCTTTTAAGCATAGATGATAACGGTGATTTAACAGAAGTGCAGTATGAAGACAGCAGCTCTTACGCCTTTGAGTATGAACGTCACTTGATGACAGTAGAGACAGAACCAAAAGGGAACCGTTTTTTACACTTCTTTGATGATGCTGGCAATGTCGTAAAAGTCATAGACGCCGAACAAGCCCAATGGCTCTTCGGCTCAAACACAGCAGAGAGCTACGGCTCCCATACCGTCACACGTGCCAGTGGAGACGTCATCGTCTATAAAAACCACTTCTTAGAGAACAATACTACGCTTCGTACTGAGAAGATACTCCCTACTGGTGATGTAGTCGAATACAGTAATAGCATAGATGACAGTATGAGTAGCACTAAAAGCTGTGGTATGACTACAACCAATCTCTATAAAACAAACCCAGATGGCTCACTCTTTAAAGATGTCTATACAGATAAACGTGTGTTAGAGAGCAGTACCGTGACTACCCCTAGTGGACTTACCAACACCACCCTTTTCACCAAAGCCTACACCGTAAAACAAGACGGAACGCTAAAACGCATAGTAAACACCTCTACCACAAACGCTAAAACCTCTACACAGATAAAAAACTTTAAACGACGCAGAGACATAAGCATCTCACCACTAGGTAAAAGAAGCCATATACAGTATGACCCTCAAATGAAACAGCCATTAGAGGTAAAACCTTATGGTCTGCATAAAACAACCTACACCTATAGCCCACAAGGCAAAGTCATACAAGAGACCACAGGTAACAGAACCACTACCTATACCTATGATGCTAAAGGTAACCTAGCTACCACCACAGACCCATTACAACATACCACAAGCTACACCTACGACAGTAGAGACAGACGCATACAAACCACCTACGCAGATGGAAGTGTAGAATACTTCGACTACGATGCTAACAGTAACCCCATAAAAAGAACCGTACCCACCCCAGCAGATCATACCTTCTCTTACAATGGTGTAAACAAAAGAACGCTCTACACAAGCCCAGAACAAAAACAAACCACCTACACCTACGACAAACAACGTCGTGTCACACAAATAACCAAACCTAGTGGTAAAACCATAGGCACTACCTACACCAACGGAAGAGTCACAAGCATACAAACAGAGGAAGGGACTACGAACTATAGTTATGCGTGTCAAAGTAATATCAGACAAATAAGCAAAGGAAGTGAAAGCTTTAGCTTCACCTATGATGGGACGTTAGTCACAAGCATAGTACAAAGTGGACAACTTAACCAAGCTATAGAGTATACTTACGATAATGATTTTAACCCAATAAGTATGACCTACGCAGGACAAACAGAGAACTACATTTATAATGATGATGGTGAATTGACTTCTGTTGGTGCGATGGCAATCGCACCCTACACCATCACAAGAAAACAAAAGAATAGAAAAATTATCTTGAGTGACGGGAACTATAGACAAGTTACAAAGATAAACAGATACGGTGAACTACGCAAACAAAAAGACAATGCCATACGTATCAGACTCAAAAGAAACAAACTTGGACAAATAGTTAAAAAAGTAGAAAAGCTACAAGGTCAAAGAAAAAAAGTCTACCGTTATACTTATGATGAAAGAGGAAGACTCACCAAAGCCTGTAGGGTGGGATTGCCATCCCACCAAGGATGTGAGAGCTACACCTACGATGCCAACGGAAACAGAGCAACTGCCACAGTTAACGGCACAACGGTTACAGCATCATATACCCTTGATGATAATCTTGTAGTGTATGGACAAAACACATACACTTATGATGACGATGGCTACTTAACAGAAAAGACTACACCACAAGGCACTACCACATACACCTATGGAACTTTGGGAGAACTCTTAGAGGTAACAACGCCTACTAAAACTATCACTTACAAACACAACGCAAACAACCAAAGAGTAGCGAAACTCATTGATGGTGTAGTGGTTGAAAAATACTTATGGTCTGACCTTACAACTTTACTTGCAACCTACGATGCAAA
>JALUYL010000023.1 GCA_027012955.1 Sulfurovum sp. | reverse complement strand
ATTATACTGAAAATTGTGAAATAAAAGTGAGTTGTAGAGTCTAGTAAATAGAACCCTACAAAGAGGGTTGAATTAAAAATTATCTCGCTACAGAAGCAGGAGAGATAGGCTCACCCCATACTTCATCTGGGATAACAAATTCAGAAACAACATTTCCACCGATGATATGCTCATCGATAATTCTGTCAATCTTCTCTTTTGTCAAACCAACATACATCGTATGCCCTGGTTCTACAAGCATGACTGGACCTTGTTGACAACGGTTAAGACAACCTGTCTGTATAGGTGTCACTGTCCCGATAATACCTTTTTGCATCAATGACTGTGCAAGATGTTGAAAAAGTTGTTGTGATTCTGGATCATCTGCCTTCACACATGATGGTTTTGGCATCCCTGGAGGTGCTGATTGTTGACATTTAAAAATGTAAAATGCTGGTTGTGGTATACTTGGTGTCATACGCTATCCTTAATGATTTAATTAAGAGTATTTTACTCCCATTTACTTAATTTGAGTTGATACATCTTGACCTACATCAACCCTATCCTTTTAAGCTTTGATTATAATGCGAAATAAATAGAACCCCTTGAATCACCTAGGGATTCTAATAAAGGATTCTTATGCACTACCCAGATTTTTATGCGCAAGTACCGAGCATTACGCTTTATGATCCTCTCTCAGAATTTTTAGGTGCTTTTGAAGAAGGAAAACTTGACATCTCTTACCTTGAATGTGTCAAACTTGCAGGACATTCTTGTCCTACCGTTGCAGGTGCTTACCTCATGGCATACTATGGGCTTCAGGCACTCTACCCAGATACACTGCCTGAACGAGGAAATGTTAGGGTTGAAATGTTAGAAAATGAAGAAGCAGGGGTAACGGGGGTTATCTCAAATGTTATCGGCTTCATCGTTGGTGCTAACGGCAGTGGTGGATTTAAAGGTATTCAAGGCAACTTTTCAAGAGACAATCTTTTGGCTTTTGATATACCTATGCAAGGGGAAGTCAAACTTACAAGGCTAGATAATGGGGAAAGTGTAACCATAAACTATGATCCTTCTTCTGTTCCTGCTGACCCTATGATGCAACCACTGATGGGTAAAAGCCTCAAAAATTTAGCTTCACAAGAAAAGGAAGCATTAGAAGAGAAAAAAACATTTGGTATGCTGTGGCAAAAACGTGTCGAAACCATACTTCTTGAAACAAACAACCATAACAACATAATTACAATAACAAAGGACTAATGATGATTATTTCAAACCACATGAAAGCAGAGCATAGAGAGTGTGACACACTTTTTGCAGCAGCCGAAGAAGCTATCGCATTGGGAGAATGGGACATTGCCAATGAACGTTTTTTACACTTTGCCAATGAGACACTACGTCATTTTAAAGAGGAGGAAGAAAGTCTTTTCCCTGCTTTTGAGTCTGCTACAGGTATGACACAAGGACCTACGCAAGTTATGCACTACGAACACGAGCAAGTCAAAGGGCTCATAGGCAATATGGCTGAAGCTATCGAAGCCTCAGACAAAGATGCTGCACTTTCCATCGCAGAATCTATGATGATTTTACTACAACAGCATAACATAAAAGAAGAACAAATGCTCTACGCGATGTGCGACAGACAGTTACCCCAAGCACTCAAAGAAGAGACACTTGAAGCCATGAAAAAGGTGACTCTATGAGAAAACTAGGCATAGACACCAGAGAATTGGCACACCCAGAACCCTTAGAAGTAGCCATTAAAACATTGCAACAACTCAGCAATGACACCTATCTCTATATGCTCCATACTAAAAATCCTATTCCTCTTTTGGATTTGGCGCAAGAGCAAGGTTACCGTACCCTAAGCAAAGAAAATAAAGTTGGTGACTGGCAAATCGTGATTACAAAAAACCAAGAAGCATCCCTAGAGGATTTGATGGGTGTTTAGTCAAACAGGACTTTCTCTTGAGCAAGCACCTCCTATTACTGTCGTTTTTCGTTTTTTCTTTATGGGCGCGCTTTGGGGCATACTCGCAGGGCTCTCACTCTTTTTTTATCAAGACCAAATCTTTGATGCGTCTAGTACTGCAGCACTTACCTTTACCCACATGTTAACCCTAGGTGTCATGCTCAACTTTATGTTTGCTGCACTTTTTCAAATGCTCCCTGTTATAGCAGGAGTTTCCATCACCGCGCCCACAAAAAAGTCAACTTTTCTTCTGTTTCTTTTTACCTTGGGTACCATCGCTTTACTGTTAGCATTTAACTTTACTACGCTTACCTGGCTTTACCCTTTGGCACTTTTGAGTTTGGGATTTTCCATTTTTATCAGTATCTTACCTATACTTGTTAAACTTGTAACAACCTCTACGCATACCGCATCCTCAAAAGGTATGATGCTTGCTTTGTCTTCCTTGGGTTTTGTTGTACTCTGTGCATTTTACTTACTCCTCACACTCAATGGAAACATCGAAGGCACCCACTATAGCCATGTAAAGACCGCCCACTACTCTTTTGGACTCTTTGGGTGGATAGCCCTGCTGATACTCTCTATCTCATTTCAAGTCATAGAGATGTTTTATGTGACCCCTAGTTATCCAAAATATGTAAGTCATGATTTTCCCATGGTACTGTTTGTGTTACTTCTGAGTACTGCCATACTGGGTTTTGTTTTTTTAGATATCTGGCGTTCAAGTCAACTACTCATGTATGTGTTGCTAGGGTACTATGCTGTGTTTACACTCAAACGACTGACCCAACGTAAACGCCCACTCACCGATGCCACAATGTGGTTTTGGCGTTTAGGACTAAGTTCTCTACTTGTCAGTCTTGCTACTTCGGCTTTAGCAGAGTTTAACACATTGGCTCTACTCAAGCCTCTCTCGTACATATTTTTTGCAAGTTTTACACTCAGCATAGTCTTTGCCATGTTTTATAAAATCATCCCATTTCTAACATGGTTTCACCTAAACAGTCAAGGCTACTTCACCGCACCCATGATGCACGAAGTCATCCATCCCAAAACAGCCAAAAAACATCTTTACATTCATCTGGCAACCATTGTCACCTTTGTATTGTCAATTTTTATACATCTATTGATTTTTGTGGCAGGTGCACTCACCATACTTTCATTTAGCTGGATGGCATGGCAGATTGTGCATGCGTGGAAACTCTATAATCATACGCAAAAAACAGGGGAGAAATTTTATATGGGGAGTATAGTGTAGGGTGTTGTGCCCTTACAACACCAAAAATATTAATACGAGAGAGCCACTTGCAGATTCCCAAAGACAACCCACAATTTAAGCTAAATTGAATTTCAAAAAAGCCCTTAAACCCTCATAAATGTTATAATTATCTACCAAAAAAAAACAACACTACAAGAACAAACA
>JALUYL010000022.1 GCA_027012955.1 Sulfurovum sp. | reverse complement strand
GTAAAGGTTTTCAAGATAGATTTACCTACTGACTTTTTACGCAGTACGCGCATAGGATCAATCCATCTACCATTTTTCGTCAAGCCAAAGTGTAAGTGTGGTCCCGTACTTCGTCCTGTACTTCCTACATAGCCGATAATTTGTCCTTTTTTTACTCTTTGACCTACCTTTACACGCCTACGGCTTTGGTGTGCGTAGAGTGAGACGTATCCGCCTTTATGCTTGATTTTCACTACGTTTCCGTACCCACGCATACGTCCAGAAAAGATGACTTTTCCTGAGTTTACTGCTAACAAAGGTGTACCTCTCTTGGCACCAAAGTCGGTACCATGGTGAGGACGATAACGCTTCAAAATAGGATGCCATCTTCTATAAGAAAAAGAAGAGGTAATCCGTGCATGACGTAAAGGCATACCAAAGCGGCTACTGCTACTTTTTATAGGCACACGCCGCGTATAAGTAATTTTCTTTTTCCCCTTAACCGTATAGGCTTGCGAACTTTTTTCACTGGTATAGCCATACCCATCTTCATCCGAGTATATAAACTGTTTTTTACCTCTTGATTCAAGCATTGCTATCTTGATATGTGGCATATAGTAAGGCTTACCCATGCGTGTTTTTTGCACATAAATAAAAGAGAGTTTGTCTCCTTTATGAAACCTTTTTGCATTGACTGCACCTTTTAGAAGTTGTCCCATCTTGTCAGCAAGCGCAGGATGATGCAATACCCTATTGATATCGACATGCACATTTTTAGTGATGGACACTGTCGCGTCATACTCCGCTTCTTTGTAGGCAATAGGGATGATATCGAAGTTAAAAACACCACTTTTACCTTCATTTGCCAAGCGTATCTGCATCTCTTCACCTATGGGGATAAGTGCCTGTAAAAGTGTGCCGTCATTGTCTTTAAGTTCATAAAATGTTTGACCACTTTGTATGTCTGAAAGAAATTTTATATCGGATTTTGAAATGGATTTTAGGACATCTGGATGCACACTGCGTGAATTGAGATATTGCGAAAAAGTTTCACCTTTTTTCCAACGTGATTCACTTAACTTTGCAGCAAAAATAAGATGCGTACACATCATCAACACTATCACACTTTTCAAAATACCCATGAATGACCTATTACATAATTTGGGCAGTATTATAACGGAAATAAGCTAAGGGAACCTCTAACTGTCTATCCTCAATAAACTTTTACTATATTACTTGTATAATCAAGGCAATTATGGACACCTCTAACAATAGGTGATATCCACAATGGGTTTTGCAAATGTAAGATTGTGCAAGATATTTATGAGTCCTAGCCATAGCTAAGACGATTAAATATCTTGTGCAAGATTGCGTTTGCAAAGCCCACCCTTCGGGCATCACTAGCTTTCGCCTATGCGTTGTTACTCTTTTTTGACTTAGCTAAGGCTAGGACTTCAAAAGAGTGCCTAGCCTAGACAAAAGCTAGTAATGTTGTGGGTACCACCTATTGTTAGAGGTGCCCTTATATTTAATACTAAAGGATCGCTATGCGTAAAATAGCACTTATTGCCCTACTTTCATTACCTCTTACTCTGCCCCTTGCGGCCAACTTTTTCCCTGCAACTGTTCATACCTCTATCAAGTCTGCCAATGGTGCTTCGATACAACTTGCAAAGGCATTTCCTGTAACAGGCATGTCTGGTGTTGTGATACATAACTATGGCAACGACCTCACTGCCGTCACTTCACGTATCGTTCAAACTTCAGCGCAAGGTGAGACTACACTCGTCTCTGCAGATATCATCCATCATGATGAACTACCAACCATTAAAACCACTGTCAAAAGTGGCGACAAAGTCATCGGTGGATACCTTTATGAAAACGTACTTGTCTTGGCTCCTGATGCAAGTACCTATGCAAATGCTACCAAAGCATACACTAAAAAATGGATACACCCTGACCTTTTTGCCCTTTACCTCTCTGTGCAGGGAGAAGATGGGGTAACCAAAGAAAACCTTGAAAACTTTGCAAAAAAGTATCAAATAGGTTTGGTGTATATCATCCGTAAAGATGGCGCAGTACTTTTTGACCCTATCTCTGGTCAAGTCATAGCCAAACAAGGCGTAAGCAACCTACCTGCCAAAGGACAATTCCCATTTTATATGCGTTTTGAGCAACTTGAGAGTGGTTGGTTTGGGGGCGCTGCAACAGGAAATTACTACAATGAAGTAGGCGCGCTCTAATGCTAGACAAAAAGCATATTAAAGCGTTTGAAGGATTTGTAGGAAAAGACAATGTCTATTCTGATAAGGCACACCTCATCGCTTATTCCTATGATGCAACACGTACACGTTTTGAACCTGAAGCCGTCGTTTTTCCTAGAGATGAAACAGATGTTTCGACTATTTTAAGTTACTGTAATACGCATGGTATTGTCATCACTCCACGAGGTGCTGGTTCTGGCTTTACAGGTGGTGCACTTCCTACCAACGGTGGCATCACCCTTGGCATGGAAAAACATATGAACAAGATACTCGAAATAGACTTGGAAAACATGGTAGCCGTGGTACAACCTGGTGTCATCAACATGGACTTACAAAAAGCTGTAGAAGAAGTAGGTCTCATGTACCCGCCAGACCCAGCTTCTGAAGAGTACTCAACTTTAGGTGGAAATGTCTCTGAAAATGCTGGTGGTATGCGTGCTGCGAAGTATGGTATCACCAAAGACTATGTGATGGCGCTACGTGCGGTACGTGCAAATGGTGACATTATCCGTGCAGGGAAACGTACTATCAAAGATGTGGCAGGGTACAACACAGCCGGTATCCTCATCGCTTCTGAGGGTACACTGGCCGTGCTAACTGAGCTGACACTCAAACTCATCCCTAAACCTAAGTTTACCAAAGGGTATATGGGCATCTTCCCATCAGTCGATGATGCGATGAATGCCGTTTTCAAATCTCTTGCAAGTGGCGCAAACCCTGTAGCCATGGAATTTATGGATGCCTTGGTAGTACAAGCACTTAAAGAGAAGCTTGGTGTGGATCTTCCTGAAGATGCAGGTGCACTACTCATCGGTGATGTAGATGGTAATGTACCCGAAGAAGTCGCTTTCCAATTAGAAACCCTTGAGGCTTCTTTTAAAGAGAACAATGCCCAAGAGTTCATCGTAGCCAACGATGATACACATAGAAATGAACTTTGGTATGCCAGACGTAATGCCTCCCCATCCATCACTATCTTTGGTAAGAAAAAGCTCAACGAAGACATCTCGGTACCTCGTTCCATGTTACCTGATGCACTCAATGCTATTTATGCTATAGGTGAGAAATATGGCTTTAAAGTACCCTGTTTTGGACACGCAGGAGACGGGAACATTCACGTCAATGTCATGGTCGTAG
>JALUYL010000021.1 GCA_027012955.1 Sulfurovum sp. | reverse complement strand
GTTGCATGTGTTTGGGCAATATTGTTTGACATTGCCATACTTCCTTTTGAATATCTATCCATCTCATACACACCCATTGGACCATTCCAAATAATCGTTTGGGCATCGTTGAGGGCTTCGCGAAAAAGTCTCGTACTTGCTGGTCCTATGTCTAACCCCATCCAGTTATCGGGTATCTCCTGAATAGGTAAAAATTTTGTCGTTGTTTTTTCAGAAAATTCAGCAGCGGCAACCACATCTACAGGCAGATAAAACTTAACGCCCATATCCTTTGCTCTATTCATAATGATGATAGCCTCTTCAATAAGCTCATCCTCAACAAGTGAAGCACCTACTTCATGCCCAAGTGCCTTAAGGAATGTAAATGCCATCCCCCCACCGATAATGACCTTATCAACTTTATTTAAAAGGTTTGTAAGTGCCTGAAGTTTACCAGAAACTTTAGAACCACCCACTACTGCTACAAATGGACGTACAGGATCTTCCAACACTTTAGAAAAAAAGTTCACCTCTTTACCCATCAAAAAGCCTGCTGCTTTCGAGTCAGCACCAAAAAATTGGGTAATAGCATCAATAGAAGCATGCTTTCTATGACAGGCACCAAACGCATCATTAATATAAATATCGGCAAAAGAAGCTAACTTTTCAGCAAAGACTGCATCATTTTCCGTCTCACCTGCTTCATAACGAAGATTTTCCAAAAGGAGTACATCACCAGGCTCCATTTTTGCTGCTTTTTTTGGTGCATCTGGTCCAACAACATCTTCTGCCATAAAAATGTCTCTTTTAATTTTAAGAAGCGTATGCAATCTCTTTGCTACAGGTGCAAGAGAGTATTTTTCCTCATACTTTCCTGGTTCGGGTCTTTCATAATGTGATGCCAAAATAATTTTACAATCTCTATCTATACAATAGCGAATAGTTTGCAAAGCCGAACGAATACGTCTGTCATCAGTTATATTCCCAAACTCATCTTTAGGTACATTAAAATCACATCGTATAAATACTCTTTTACCATCTATATCCAAATCTTTAATCGTTTTCAATCTATATTTCCTAATTGTAATGTTCCAAAATACGACCAGTCGTATGAGCCGTCTGCTGAAGACGACACAGCGTCAGCGTAGCATAATGAGCTTCTGCTTATTATGCGTCCTTTGATATATGTACTGCCATATCAACCAAACGACAAGAGTATCCCCACTCATTGTCATACCACGAGAGTACTTTTACCATTCTATCACCTATGACTTGGATTGTGTCTAGTGGAACCACTGTACTTAGCTCTTCCCCTACGAAGTCCATAGAGACCCTATACTCGTCATCTACACCAAGAATACCTTTGTGTGAGCCCTCACTTGCAGCTTTAAATGCTGCTTTTACATCCTCCAGAGTAACATTTTTGTTCAAAGTCACAGTCAAATCTACCATAGAAACATCCGCTGTAGGTACCCTAATCGCTTGACCATTTAATTTACCTGCAAGATTAGGCAACACCTTAGAGATAGCTTTTGCTGCACCAGTACTCGTAGGCACAAGATTTGTTGCACCAGCACGCCCTTTTCGTGGATCTTTTTTATGTTTTGCATCGAGTATAGGTTGAGAAGAGGTATAAGAATGAATCGTAGTCATTAATCCGTGTTCTATCCCAAAAGCATCATCAAGTACTTTAGCTACAGGTGCCAGACCATTAGTCGTACAGCTTGCATTTGAAACCACGCACTGACCTTCATAGGTATCTGCATTCGCACCAAGTACAAAAGTAGCCGTATCATCTTTTGCAGGTGCAGAAAAAAGCACTTTTTTTATACCATTATCAAAATATGGCTGTACCGACTCTGCGGTAAGAAAAGCACCTGTACACTCCAGTACAACTTCCACACCAGCTGAAGCAAAATCAATTTTAGACAAATCGCGTTCGGCAAATATTTTTGCTTTGGTTTTGCCAATACTTACATACCCATCAGCAACAGACACATCATCACGTCTGCCATGCACTGAATCATATTTTAGATTATACGCAAGCATCTCCTCTGTTCCAGAGGCATTTACTGCAACCAATTCAATATCATCTCTATCTGCAATGATACGTGCGACACATCTACCAATTCTACCTAGTCCGTTTATTGCTACTTTTACAGCCATTGTGTACCCTTAGTCATATTATGTTAGAATGCGATTCATCGCATGAGCCAACTGCTGAAGTTGACTCAGCGTCAGCGTAGTTTGTTAGGCTTTGCCTAAAAACGTTCTATTAAAATAGTACGCAATTTTACAGTAAATGAGGTTAGCATTTGGTTAATCAATCCAAGCCTACAGTAGCAATCTTTGGTGGGAGTTTCGACCCCCCTCATATTGGACATCAACATATCGTTGAAACTGCTGTTAAACACTTGGATATTGACAAACTTCTTGTGGTACCTGCTTACTTAAATCCTTTTAAAAGCTTTTCGCTTGCATCTGCCTCGCAGAGGCTTGCATGGTGTCATACACTTTTTGATGATTTTGAAAAAGTCATCGTAAGTGATTATGAGATAAATGAAGGTAAAAGCACTACAACCGAACAAACCGTAAAACACTTTAACAGAGTGTATGATGTGAAGTATTTGATGATTGGTTCTGACAACTTGTCTACATTGACAAAATGGCATCACTTTTCTTGGCTTAATGAAACCATTATTTGGGTTATTATCACGCGTGAAGGGTATCCTTTACATGTTGATAATCTTAAAAATTGGAAAATATTAAACGTAGATGCTCCTATGAGTTCTACACAAATACGAAACAAAAAAGATTTACACCATGTTGACAAAAAAATTCAAAAATCAGTACAAATTGTACTCGAAGGAAACAAATTAATGACAATAGAAGAAAGAGTAGAGAATATCGTTCATATTCTCGATGATAAAAAAGCAGAAGAGATAGAAGTATTTAACCTAGATGATGCAGACTACATTGCAAAGCGTGTAGTCATTGCAAACTCACTGAACGGAAAACATACATTGGCACTTTTTGATCACCTTAAAAAGGGACTTAAAGAACATGGAGATACTATCTTAGCATCTGATACAAGTGATGACTGGGCTGTAGCAGATTTAGGAGATGTACTTATCCATATCATGATACCTGAATATAGACAACGCTATAGCCTAGAACAATTTTTGAATGAATTGGTAGAAAATCAAAAGAAGAATAAAGATATTGACCCTGCATAACATTTCGACAAGCTCAATGACCGAAAACTAAATTTCATCGGTGGCTGAGCCTGTCGAAGCCCTCTTACCCCAAAATCCCATGCTTTGAACCCTCTAAAAACTCCAAAAGTAAAAACAATCCTATCGTCACAACTGGCGAAAATATCACCCACCAATAATATTTATCTCGTAACATATAAAGCACTAAGGCACCCCATGCCACGATAATAAGCATAATATGTGAAATAAAAATAGGGAAGACCTGTCGTGTAAGGTTACCTACCACACCCAAAGAGAGTATGGCAACAAAGGTTGCCAGGGAGATAAGCAGTTTTTTTGTATCTTTATTACGACTGTATTGAAAAAAGATTGCTCCAAATGTAGCCAATATCACTAAAATGATTAGTGCTTTCATAGAAATCCTTCCTAGGGTGCGTTTGCTCACGCACCTTTAATTAAGCCATACGGTAAAAGTTTTATCACATACAAATTTATTATGTGGTGTGATGGCAATCACACCCTACAATTTATCTACAACCTTAATACCTAGTATATCAAGCCCTTGCTTAATCGTCTTGGCTGTTAGGTTTGCAAGCTGTAAACGGCTCATCTTAACCTCTTCATCAATCCCGCCTTTTAAGATAGGATTTTGCTCATAAAAACGCATAAACAGAGTCACAAGTTCATACAAATAGGTCGTGATTTGGTTTGGACTCGCATCCACAGCAGCACGATTCAAGACATCTTCAAAGCGTAACAACATCGTAGCCAATCTATGTTCCAATGCATCGCCGATGATAATTTCACCCTCGATAGGTGCATTATACTTTCTAAAAATACTTTGAATTCTTGCATATCCATACTGCATATAAAGTGAAGTATTGCCTTCAAATGAGAGCATTTTATCCCAGTTGAAGATGTAGTTAGACTCACGGTTTATAGCAAGGTCAGCATATTTTACTGCACCTATACCGATAATTTTGGCTAATTCATCTACTTGTTCTGGAGAATAGTCCTCTTTATTGTTTATGGTTTCCTTGGCTTTGACTACAGCTTCATCAAGTAGACCTATGAGCTTTACTGTACCACCATCACGGGTTTTAAATGGTTTACCACCTTTGTCCATCATGGTACCAAAAGCGATGTGTTCAAGTTTTACATCTTCAGGTACAAACCCTGCCTCTTTTGCTACACGGAATACCTGTTTAAAGTGTTCGCCTTGTCGTGCATCTACTACATACGAGATACGCTTGGCTCCAAGTTTTTGTGCTCTATACCATAAAGCGGCAAGGTCGGTTGTCGCATAAAGGTATCCACCATCTCCTTTTTGTACAATCACAGGAACCTCATCACCTTCTAAAAAGACACACTGGGCACCATTACTCTCTTGTAGCGTACCTTTGGTAGCCAATGCTTCAACAACTTTAGGTAAATCATCATTGTAGAAACTCTCTGCACGTACATCATCACGTGTAAGATTGACATTCAATTTCTCATAGACCTCTTCACAGTGTCCCAATGAAATATCAATAAACTTTTGCCATAGGTTCAAACAGTGTGCATCACCTGATTGTATCTTAACAACATACTCTCTGGCTTTATTTGCAAAGTCTGCATTGGCATCGAACTCACCTTTAGCATCTTTGTAAAACTGCTCCAAATCTTTAAGACTTACCGAACCATCTTCATCTTTCATCTCGAGGTAAGCGATGAGCATCCCAAACTGTGTACCCCAGTCACCAATATGGTTTTGACGTATCACTTCATCACCTAAAAAAGTAAGAAGATTTGCCAAGGTATCACCGATAATCGTTGAACGTAAGTGTCCCACATGCATCTGTTTAGCCATATTTGGCCCGGAGTAGTCAACCACAACTCTGATAGGGTTTTCTCGAGTAGAGACACTTAGTCTTTCATCTTCTAGGGCTGTTTGACATTGCGCACCAATCCAAAGTGGATTTAACCAAAGGTTGATAAACCCAGGACCTGCTATCTCTGCTTTGATGAGTACACCTGTCAAGTCAAGATTGTCCAAAATATTTTGTGCTATCTCTCTTGGATTTTTCCCAAGTTTTTTAGACAATGCCATAGCGCCATTGAACTGATAGTCTCCAAACTCTGGTTTGGTTGCTTCTGAAACAGACATAGGCTCATGTTCTATACCAGCCCTAATAAAAGCATTTTTGATAACGTTATTGATTTGTGATTTTAATTTCATAGATTTTCCGTACGGATAGTGTAGATGTTATGAGGCAAAAACCCCATAACGAAATGATGAGAAAGCTTATGCGTTTTCGCTTTTTTTCTCTTCAGTTTTTGCTTCAACTTTTGGTTCTTCAGTTTTTGCAATCTCTTTAGGCTCTTCATCGTCCTCTTTAATCGCTTTTTTGAAGTCTTTAATTCCTTTACCCATACCTTTTGCAAGATCTGGAATCTTTTTCGCTCCAAAAAGAAGTACAACAATTGCTAATACAACCAGTAGTTCTGGCATACTTGGCATACCCATATCAATCCTTTACATTACTCTAATGAGTATAAATTTCAATAATTATACTCCAAAATGTTTAATGTTTCTATTAGCCTAACCATTCGACTATAAATTTCTTTTCATCTTCCCTGCTTTGTTTCAATCTTGCTGCCTTTGCAACAATCACAAACTCTTTGGCTGCTTTTTCCACGGTATCATTAATAATCGTAAAATCATACTCACCGACAGCTTTTATCTCACTCTTGGCATTTTCTATACGTTGCACTATAACAGACTCATCATCAGTACATCTTGCACGTAAACGTTCTTCCAATGCTTGTAATGAAGGAGGTGTAATGAACGCTGATGTTGTAATATCATTCATCTTCTTACGCACAAGCCTATGTCCCTGTACATCAATGTCGAAAATAACTAATTTCCCTTGATCTAATGCATCATAAATAGGCTTAAGTGATGTACCATAGTAGTTTCCATGTACTTCTGCATATTCAAGGAAATTTCCTTGTAAAACATCCTTTGAAAAAGCTCCTTTAGTTACAAAAAAATAATCTACACCATCTTGTTCACCTTCTCTAGGTTCACGTGTGGTAGTAGAGATGGAAAAATAATACTCCCCTATCTCATCTGAAGCTGCGTTGATGATGGTACTCTTCCCTGCACCGCTTGGGCCTGAAAGTACTAAGATTGCACCTTTTTGCATTAGCTCTTACCTTCTAGCTTGATGGTTACTTCTACCTCTTTGCCTTTAAGCAGTTTTTTCATCTGCTTTTTCGTCATACTTGCCATCGCCATCTCCACAGCATCTTCTATATGTTCCATATTTTCTTCTGTAAACTTGAGTTTTTTAGATTTGTTTTTTTTCTTTTTGCTCTTTGTCTTCTCTTTTTTCGATGATTTATCAGCTTTTTCTACTGTATGTAAACTGCCATCAAGTCCAATGCTAAGTTCTTCAACTATCTTCTCTTCATCGACTATTTCAAGTCCATCGGCTATGAGTTGTTCTTTTATCACTTCTATCTTACGTGCTTCCAAAGCATCTGCGTCCAAAACTTCATCTTCAAAAGGGATTTCATCATCCATTTCTAAAAGTGCTTTAATTTTGTCTATTTCCGCCCCATCTAAAATCAAAGGAGCCTCTGCGACATTTTCATCTTCAGTTTCCAAGGAAAAAATAGCAATGTTTTCTTCACTCTCTTCTTCTTTCTCTACCTCTATAGGCTCTTCTATCACAGAGCCTTCTTCTACAGGTCTAATGTCTTGTATAAGTTCGATGATTTGTGAGGGTAAAAATGGTTTTTTAATGGTACTGTCAAAACCTCGCATGGCGTCATTGCGGTATGAGATAAACACTTTTTTTGCACTGGCAAACTTGCTCAACAAGTCCGCTACATCACGTCCATACAAAGCTTCATCAACAAACACAACATCATAACTTTCACGCTCTACGCTATCTAGACTTGTGACTTCATCGAGTTCCATAGCCTCATCACGCGTACATAAAACCAAAAGCCTTGAAACCACAGGATTCGCATTGATAAGTAAGATATGCATAACATCCTCCCTAAGTATATTGGGGTTTATTATAGTACAACTCTGGTTAGGGTTGGATATACAAGCGTTTTCTTGACACCCTTTGTTTTATCGTATAGTCCTATTTTATACTTCCCTTTTAGAGAAGAAGCATCCACATAGACGATATTACGTCTACTTTTAGTACACATATTGGATTCTGTCATCATTCACTCCTTTATGCTAAGCATAGCAAAAAAAGACTAATCTTTTTAAAACTACCAATATGGCATATCTAGTTCCATCTCAGACACCATCCACTTGTTTTGTATCTTTTCAATCTCTATAGAAACTTTTTTAGATTTTCCATTTTCTTTCAAAATCTCTAGTCTCACAACTTTTTTATCGGGAGAAACTACCTTGACTTCTATGGTATTGACCTCATCTACCTTACCAAACTCTGTGTATTTATCGATACACTCCGAGGTCACGTCCAAACTTTTACTTGCCAATACCTTAGATACCAGTGTCCTAAGTTCTGTTCCTCTAAGACCTAAACGATAATCACCAAACTGTAACTTACCACCCATCATAATTAGTGCAATAACTTTTTTAACATCTTTCTCATTTTTAGTCTTAAATTCAAAAAGTTTGAACTCATCTTCTATAAGAGGTGCATAAAGTTTTGTCACTAGATCAATCATTTCTGTTTCCATTGCTACACGCTTTTCTTGTGTTAATTTTTCTACGTTACCGTACTTTTTGTTGAGACTGACTTTGATTTCCTCTTTTTTCTTATCTAAGTCTACTTCGAAAGTATCTAACATTTTTTCCAAAGCATCATCATATGCACCTGATGATATATGCTTAAACAAATGTGTTACAGCCACTGCGGACAATCCTTCCAAGGTTTTAAACTGGCTATGGCGACACAAGTCTGGCAGTTTGTCGATTTTCTTTTGTACTCTTTCTGTACTTATTTTTTTGGCATCAGTTAATGCACTTTTTGATATATCTATCACAAAGGTTTCTGCCACATCCTCTGCTGACTTTTCTCCACACCCACTCAATCCAAATGCTAACACTACCACTATAGTTCCTAATATTGTTTTTCTCATGTTTTTGTTCCTTTATATGTTTAATTCAAGTTCAAATTTAGGGGCATAGCCCAAGCTCTTCATCTCTTTTTTAAGCTTTTCCTTAAGCTCTTTACCGATATACTCGATCTCCTTTCTATTATATTTTTCATCTACAAGATACATACTCATCTCTTTTTCAAAATGTACAATGTCATATTCAACAACAAACTTTTCGGGTAAAGCATCATAAAATTCAAAACGTTCTTCAAATATTTTTTGATTGCCAGACAAAGCATTAAATGCATACTCTGCGTTCACTAATGACGCAGCACTTATGAGTAGTGCTTCTGCTTTCCAACTCTCATCATCGTTATATGTCACCTCATGTTCTTGGCTTATCCAGTAATTATGTTTGAAATTTTTTCTAATCGATTCCCACTTGGTTTCCCCAAATTTTTCTATCATTTGCTCTTCATTCTGTACTGCCAAAATAAGTTCAACATTTGATTCCCGAAGTGTGTCATTGTGTATATCCATATCCCCTAGTAAAACTCTATTTGCTTCATCAACAAAGACAGATACTGGTGAGGGTCTGCCATTACGTATACGAGTCGATAGTTTAGAGAGTATGGACTCTAGCAACACACCGTGTATATCACTTTCAATTCCCTCTATGTCAACAATGACAATGGCTCCATTATTTAATGATGTTAAAAGGTCAATATCTGCAATATTGATATAGTCTTTATTTGCTAAACCAAGTACAGCATTATTTAAAATTTGCAATACACCGTTATTACCAGAACTATCGCCAGCATCTGTTTTGATGCTATAATCTTTATAGGGAGATATAGACTTTTCCAGTCTTAAAAGTGCAATGGTCACTTTTTTTGCAAATGACTCCCACTGTTCACTTTTAGTCTCATTTCCCACTATCAATTCATCTTCATCATCAAATAAAACATATTCTCTTCTTCGATAAGAAATAGTTTCTTTCATCTTAATCGCAGTGCGAATATTTTTTGTTACGCCATCTAATCCTTCATAAAATCTTTTTAAGGCTATAGGACTCTTTAGTATTTCTGCCAATGTCTTAAAACTTGGTTCTCCTTTTGGATACTCGTAGTTGATGGTCGGATGAGGATCATCACTAGATTCTTTAACCAATACATTCCGTATTTTTGTATTGCTTCCTAATTCAGTGCGTATCAATGTATCTACTTTATGGAGTTTACGTAAAATATCTACTACGTTTGTACCCAATCTTGATGCTGCCAATGTCCAGTAGTCACCATGACTACTATCAAGTCCTGAAATGAGTTCTTCAAGTGTTTGTTTGACCGCATCCAGCTCAAGAGATGCCATAAGGTTCATATACTGCCCGTGAGGTTTCCCTATCTCTATCACATCTTCAAGTCTATTGGCTTCTTTTGCCAAATGTTTGATTTTTCTGTGTTCATGTCCTTTATAGGTATAGGCCAAAATGCCATGACCTCGTTCTAATCTCTCTTTCATCACTGGTAGTATAAGACTAGCAGTTTTCCCACTTCCTGTCATACCTATACAGATACCATGTTGAAAGTCACATGGCATAAGTACCTGCTTAGTTGTCTCTTCTTCTGTTTCTATTCTAAATCCCATTCTTTTCATATATGTACTCCTTCTATATTTTCAGTATCTCATATCCGTATTGGATTTGTTGGATTTTTTCTTTTTTAGGCACTACATTTGCTTTCATTTTATGCATCAACCTATCCAATAAAAAAGCATCTTCTCCAAGAAGTTGATTATTTTCCATATCTATCATCAAACTTTCTCTGTTTTCAAAGTTCTTTTCAGATAAATAAGCATATACTTCATCATTGTCGTTCATTTTAGACTCCTTTTGTGTCCTGATGATAGTTCTATTATTGCATTGGAGGGTTGGATTTGTTGGATTTTTATTTATGGAGAAAGGTAAACAAAATTGGAAGAACTTACATCTTTTGAACGCTTTAGATGTATCTATAGAGTATTGGTAGACGACAACCCGAATAAAGGAGATATCGTCAAATATTTAATAGATACTTTTAAAGTAGCTCGTTCAACAGCATCTAAATGGCAAAAAGAAAATGACATCCCCGATGAAACAATACGTTATAACATTGAAAAACACTTCAATCTACATACAGATATTTGGACAGATACTACATGGACTGATATGGTCAATTTTGAACAAAATATCCAAGATTTCAGACTTATTGTTAAAAGTGACAAGGAGAAGCTGACTTTAGACAAAATCGTATTTGCCGAAGACAAGATACCTGCTAATCATCCTAAAGCACTTTACAAGAAAGTGATACAACTGAAAAAAGATGAACAGATACTTGAATCGTTAGGAATCATCGAGCAACTGTTGAAATATAATTCAAGTTATACCTATAGTCGATACAACGATATTCTTCTTTTAAAAGCTGTACTTTTGTCACATAACAAAGTACGACAGTTTGATGAAGCGATTCATATACTAAAACTACTTTACAGTGCGATGAAATATCATCTTGAAAATCCTGAAGTACTCACTCTTTTAGGATCCAATTACAAGAGAAAAGCTTTTCATGATGAGAATGGTAATTTAAGAAAAAAAGATGATATAGATATGAACTATCTCAGATTATCTTTGCAAAGTTATGAACAGGCACTTAAGATACGATCTTCCGAGCGTTATTATGATGCTGTTAACATTGCCTACCTCAAAAAAATACTTTTAAACATTGATAAAAATGAAATTGATGAACTTTGTAAAATTGAGCCAAATTGGATACCTGACGAAACAAACTGGTGGGAAATGGCAACACGTGCAGAATTTTTTATGCTCTCTGGAGATTTTGGAAATGCTAAATTTATTATAGATACTTTTTTGGAAAAAGAAACTGCCGATCCTCATGATACTGGTGTTACATTACGACAAATCAGACTTTATAAACAGGCTGTACCAGAAGATAAGATAGCACAAAAGTTTCATACGTATATTATTGAGTGCCTCGAGCATATTGAACAACCCAATAAAGAACTAGAGACTGAAAATACTTTATCAAAACCACTACAAAAATAATTTTTATTTATTGATATAACTCAAGTCCTATTATCTCTGAATATCTAATATAGAGAAATCACAATTCGAAATATAAAGACCATAGGGGTATTCACTAATATATAATAACTTCCCATCACAATTTACATCAGTAAAATATGGCAATTGCTGCTCATCAATATAGTGTTCCTTTATCCTAGATCCATAACGTTTTATATCTACCCACATATAATCCACAAATTTATAGTGACATAGTGAATCATCACTATATAAATATTTTCCAAAAAATTCACTCTCATACTTAAATATCATAAATTCATCATAATTAATCCAGAAAACAATAAATAAATATTTATTATTATTAGGTATTGCATATTCATCAAGCACTATTTTGTCGCAGTATGTCACTGTTGGTTCATCCAAAGATAAAGATGAGAGTGAAATCCTAGATGCCCATTTTTTCTTAATATTTTTTGGATATATATTCTTTATTTCTATTTTGGATCTTGTCTTATCATATATATTTACAATATCTAGAATATGGTCATCTAAATCATCTTCAAATAATAAATCAAGATCTATACTTTCCTCATAGGAAAGATCGCGTAGCTTACAAGGATCACTCAAAGACAAATAATATTGATCATTCAGTTTATATTTTGTATCAACTTGATCACTATTAATATCAAATATTTTTTCATTTACTTCTATATGCCCATCTTGTATTTTAAAAAATTTTTCCTCGTCAAGTTTTTTCAATTCTTTAAAATTAAATAAATATACTGTATTATTATAAGCAAAAACAACTGCCTTGTTTGGCAATAATTCATATTTTATTTTAATTGTATTATTTGATAACCCAATTTTGTTTTTATTAAAAAACTTGAATATATTATTTTCAACAATAAAATATTTTCCATTTTGAAGATTTGTTTTTTCTTTTTCAACAAGCGATAGTGGAGTATTTTGTTTTTTCTTTCCATAAATATTTTTTTTATCTCCAAGTTCGTTATCTACAACTTCAAATGTAGACAAATCAACAGTGCTTACATACTCTCTTTCTGCGAAAAACACTTCACCTTCAACACGATCTATTTCATAAGGTTCTTTTTTAATAAATATTATTTTTTTCTTCTTCTCTTCAATAAATTCATAGCTTGTAGTTTCATAATGACCTACAAAACCACTATAGTCACCAAACAATGAATGGCACTTTTCTGTAGTAAAATCAAAATAAATGCACTCCATTACAGATCCATTATCATAGTATATAAATGTATCTAATAAAATTCCCATGGATAAAATTTCAATACTTCTAATTTCCTTACAGGACATCAGTTTATACTTTGATAACAAATTATAATCCTTATCCAAAATCAATAAATAATTTTCACTAGAAACTAATTTTCTAGTGATGATATAAGTTTCATTATTTCTAAAATAGGCAATTACAAATTCTTCATCAGATAAATTGTAACTATTCAATATTACACCTTGATAATCTATTTGATATACACTCTTCTCATCAATTGCACATATGCGTGTATTATCATATTTAAATTTAAATTTCCAAGAAAATTGTTGTACTTTATTTTTATTAATCAACATACTTTTATCGCCTATCAAACATAAAGTATTATTTTTAAGTAAAATGTACTCATCATACTTTTGATATACCATATATGCCTTTTCTAACCCTGACCGTTGCATATTCTCGTTAGGATCTTTTCTCTTTAAAAATGACCAACATATTCGATTGTTTTCTAGCAGTTTTTTGGCTTCATGACTTATAGGAGAGTTATCCCCATCTTCATAAGCAATACAAAATAAAGACTTATGATTCTCCCACTCTATAAAGTTTGGAAAAGAGATAGATATTGTGTCATTATCATCTAACTTTATTTCGTTAGGTGAAGTTGGATTTATTAAGTCCAATACACGATCTTTTTCAGATAAGATTAAATGTTCTCTCTCCCTATAAAAACTCTCCCAAGGATATACTTCATCACTTGATATATCATCTAGCTCAATTGACCTTTCTAGTATCTGTCTAAAACTATCTTGTTTCTGATTATCATATATACTGCCTGCAAACTCTAAATCAAACAGTATGTTTTTTAATCCTTCTGGATTATTTGCATGAAATAGTTGGTAAGGTAATTCATCTAGCATATGTTGATTATGATACCTTTCATCCCATAATTTAGTTTCATTTTGTAGTGTTGAAAAGTAACTGGCTAATCTAGTGTGTAGTTTTTCTTTATCTTTCTTGTACCTATCTTCAATTACAGAAGTAAATTGTCTGTGAAAGAATTTCATCAATGGTTGATTATCTATAGTTCTCTCAACAATAAAAGGTTTTATCTGCGTATGTAGTCTACTCCATATAGAGGTAGGAAGTATATGCTCAGCTTTATTATTATTTCTTGGATTGTTGACTTTTATGGCGTTATGATATTCATTTATGATTGCATCTCTAAACTCTTGCTCATTTTCTAAATCTTCTGAAAGTATATGCAATAGTTCTCTTTCGCTTAGTCCATCTCTTGAAGCATGAATGTATCCAAATACTTTTTCGATGAGTAACTCTTCATGATGATAGAGTTCATCTAGGTTTGTTAGGTACTCTAATATTATTCCTTCAACACTATTTTCTAATTTTTGTTTTTCACATAGAATTGATTGATCGTCTGTATCACTTTTTTTATCTTCACAATTTTTCCAGTGCTTGACCTCTTCTATCGCTATTTTTAAATAGAGTGGGGAGTATCGTGTTTCTGCCCATTTATCTATTAAGTAAACTGTTTGAGTTTTATTGAGTTTTCTATGCTCAGCGTTCAATAACGCTTCTATTAGTGTTGTCTTCTGTTCTTCTAGTGAATCATCAGTAATATCTATAAATCTTTTTTCATTTGTATATATCTGCTTTAGTCTACTGTAGTAATGAGTACCTTCTTTTCTATCCTTCTTATCATAATTTTTATCATTAATTACTGAGAGTATAATCTTTAGTTCAGGTGGTAATACAGCAGGAAGCCAGTTTAGATAGTTAATGTGTTGGAGTTGGTCTAGCGCATCTATAAAGATTATAGTCTCTTTTTCAATTGATGAGAAAATCTTTTTTATTTGAGTATCAAACTTATTGTTATCCGTTTCATACCCTTCGACTTCTTCAATTATCTTTTTATTTTGAAGTTCATATACGATAGATATTAAAAGATTTCTTATAGTTGTAGAGTTTGCTGATGATCCTACAAATCTGAATATAGCATCTGTTTCTATTGTTTTATGAGTCTCTGCACAATTATTTGACATATTACATATAGCTTTAGCCATTAGAGATGATTTACCCATACCCGATAGTCCATGTATTATAAGTGGTTCTGTAGTATCGTTTTCTTTTAAATAATTCTCAATTTTATTTAAAGTTGCTTTTCTACCTTGAAAGCCTTTTACTTTCTCTTTTAAGAACTTTTGTTGTTCTGATATTTCGTCTGATAGATTAATTTTTTTCTTTTCTTCTAATGATAAGTTCTTGTTGTCTGGTATTTGTTTATCAATAGAATCTTTTAGTTTTTTTATAATATACTCTTCAAATTTTACTAATTCACTT
The DNA here is from genome assembly GCA_027012955.1 of Sulfurovum sp. Lineage (GTDB taxonomy): Bacteria > Campylobacterota > Campylobacteria > Campylobacterales > Sulfurovaceae > Sulfurovum. Next base: position 3,181 of record JALUYL010000021.1, on the reverse strand, counting down.
TCTTCATAATCTTTAATTGACTTAAATGCTGAAAGTTCTTTTTCTAAAATATTAGATTTATTAAGTACCCTTTGTAAATCATCTTTAAATCGTTTTGCTTCACGTTTAAGTTCATCTACTGTTTCTTTATTTTTAGCACTATCAATATAATCACCATGTGCATTCTCTATAGTCCTCATATATCCAAATACATACTTTTTATCTATTCCTCCATTACAACCTTCTTGTGCTTCAGTTTTTTCTTTATACTCACAAATACCTTCAATTACTTCTTGTTCTGTAGCACTTTGAAAATATTTTAAGTACTCTTTATCTTCTTTGCTGAGATTTATATGCTTAACAGCTTCCTGAAGTATCTCTCTTAATGCTATCTCTTCTGCTTCCCAGTTTACATATATTTTATAATCATCTTCTCTTACTTGTAATATATATGCTGTTGATTCTTTTTTCTCGGAAGTTAAATATATTTGATTTTTATCAAGACTATACCACCGTCTTAGAAGTTCTAATTTAGTTACAGTAATGGGATCTTTTTGACTTATAACTTGTTTATCGGAATCTAATTCTGGTTTATATTCAATAGTTATTTTTCTATTAACTTTCTCTATATATTTAACTATATCCTCAAATTCTTTTTCTTCTATCATATAAGGACAAGGAACATATCCATATCTATCTCCAGCCATTATAAGAAAGTTTGGATGGGGGAAGTGTTTACATGCTTTTACTTCTTCTAAACATATTTCAAGAGTCTTTTGGTCAAGTTGAGCTTCATTATTTACACCCCATCTAAGATCTACTGGTTGAAATACTAGATTATTTTCAATACAGTATGCTTCTATTTTAGGAAATACATTTTTATGTAAAATCTCACGCTCTTTTTTAAAATCACTAAATGTAGAACTTATAAAAAGTCTAAATGTTTTACTATTATTCATTACTTTACCTCTTCAAACGCACTTATCTCAAACCCTGCATTAGCAAGATAATTAGGTATATACAAAATGGCATAAATATCATAAATAACGGTTAACTGCAACTCAGGCGTGTTGAACTCAGCTAGGGGCTTTAAACAGTTATGCTCTTTTTTAGGTTTTGACTTCACTTCACTAAATGTCCAACCATTCATATAATGAAATGCATTCCACCTGTTATGCTCTGTACGGGTTAACTTTTCTAGCATAGTTGCATACTTTTTAGGAAAGTATTTTATATCTATAGCTTGTTCATCTTTAAGGTCTTCATCCCTAAGTTTTGAATACTCTTGTAAATATGTATCGTTAAGGTTAAGTGCATCACGATCATTTTTTAACTTTTCATCCATCATATCTCTGTTGTGTTTTAAAAGTTCCGTTGGTGACTTCTTAGATGCTTCATATCTAAGACCAAGTGCTTTTAACTTCATGCCAATATGTTTACTTTGTGCTTTACTCGATAACTTATCGCTTAATAGTGAAGTGTTATACCATTTGTCATTTATGGAAGTTAGCGTTTTTTCATCTTTCAAATCATATAAAAACTCAGAGTCGTACTCTTCTGCATAGCCCTTATGTATGAGCTTGGCAAGCAGATCATCTTTTTCATCCATAAGTGCTTCTCGTGTACAAATAGCTTTTACATCTCCAAAACTAGAGAACTGTTTGAAGCTATTTTTGTCTGCATCTATCTGGGCACTCATCTGATGTGCATGAAATAAAGCAAAAGAAACACGGGTTTTCATAGTAGCATCTACAGCATCTGACAAGTATGTTTTATTGAAAATATTTGTAGCGATATTTAGATTTCGCTCTTCTTCATCATAACAAATAATAACATGCGTCAAGTTCTCCATAGCCCATACCGAGTCTTCAGCTTTGGCATAATAGTCTATTGTTTCATCATCCATATTATGGGCATGAAGCTTTAAGACACTATTTATACCACTGTATCGTTTGATAACCTTTTGTTCAAATTTCTTTGCATCTTTATCTATGAGATGCACATGGAGTAAGTTTTCATTGGGAAGATGGGCTATCTTACCTGCTTGGTAGATAATATTAAGTGCAAGTTCTCCATTTCCTACAACAGCTATATGGTAATCCTCACTGCTTTGCATGATGCTATCATCTTCACCATCTATAAAATTTTCTTCAAAAAATTTCTCTGCAACCTCTTCATAAAATGAAAATGTCTTAATATCTATTTTATATTGAGCATTTTTTTCTGAGGCAATGCACTCTTGATGGAAAAGTGCATTTAAATCCTTATTGACAATATGAACAACTAGCTTAATAGCACTCTTAATCTTTTTTCGTTTATAAAGGTCTATAATTATTGTTGCCAACTCCATGTTGAGTCGGTCATTTCCCAAAGAAATTACAGCATACTCCATAGTCTCAAAATTCAATTTCTCAAGATGTCGACTATCTAGTGCATCACCTTCTACTATGCCCATACCTACTTGTCTAAAATGCAAAACCTTTTCATTTTGTATATTTTTTTCAAAGAGAATATAGTTTCTACCTGTTGTCTCTAATTCATTTTCCAACAAAGCTGAACTAAAATCACCCAACCCAAATATAGCCGTATAGTTTTTCTTGGCGATACGCTTAGTAATCTGCCTATTGATACTATCTTTAAAATAAATAAGAATAGCTATAGTAGAAGCAGAAATAATAGAAGCGAACTCCAAAGCATCACTGATTGACTGTAGTTCAAAATGCTTTTGCATCAATGCAATACTAAACCTCAAGGTAAAAGAAATCACAGCAATCACAGCAATCAAAATTCCCTTATTGTCCAACAAAAAATGTATTGTACTTGGTGCAGTTCTAAAATTATGTACAAATTGTTTCATGTGCATATCTCCTCATAAAATATCTTTAACCATTCTATCTATTCTAACTTGGATTTATCGGATTTGTTAGAAATTTACTAAAATCTTGGCTGCTTGTCTAGGATTAGGATTAAATATCACTACACACTGTGTGTAATATTATTTTAAACTTATATATGATATATTATTAGAATCAAAGGGATGTAATGAATGCTAAAGAAGTATTAAAAATTTTGTATGCAAAAGGCTTTAGTCAAGTTTCACAAAAAGGTTCTCATCTTAAATTATCTAATGAAGATAAAAAAGTTATTGTCCCTGTACATGGAACAAAAGATATACCAATTGGTACGCTTAGGAGTATCGAAA
>JALUYL010000020.1 GCA_027012955.1 Sulfurovum sp. | reverse complement strand
TTCCATAAGAAGCGATACTCAAAAGAAAAGTAAATACACATAGTCTAATCATACGAAAGTATAACACAGATTAGAAGTCATAAGAGAGTGTTAAACCAAAAGTCCTAGGTGTACCTTTTTGTGTATAAAGTGCATCTGTATAGCCTGTTGAAGGGTCATTACCGAAAAAGAAGCCTCTTGTTTCATAGCTAGTATCTGTGATATTTCTTCCCCAAAGTACCGTACTCCAACTTCCAGATGTATATTCTAAACTTGCATGAAGCAATGCATAGGCATTTGACTTTTGGTCATGTGTATTTGAGAAATAGTATGATCCCTTTCCTTCCACATTTGATTTAAATATCCATCCGTCTGCAAACGCAACATCAAACCCAACGTTATATTGGTACTCTGGAGATTGTGCTGGAGCACGTCCTGTTAATGCTGCAGTATAAGAATCAAACTCAGATTTTAGTAACCCTAAACTTGTAAAGAGATGTAAACTTTCATTAGGATAAAAATCTAACTGTGACTCCAACCCATAGTATGTACCTTTTGCCGCATTGTCAAGGAAGTCTGTAAAACTTCTTGATGCTTCTATATATGTTTTTACCTGTTGGTCTTTTCTTTTTCCGTAAAAGAGGTTAAAACGACTTATCACAGCATTATCATAATAGTGTGAATTAACACCCAAATCAAGATTCCATAACGTTTCTGTCTTATAGGTTCTTTCATCTACAGGTAACGTATTATCCGCATTTACACCCCTGGTTTATACCCTTTAGAAAGTGTCACATAATATAAATGATTGGTGCTAGCTGTATATTCTAACCCTATTTTACCTCCATATAATGTCTCATCCGTACTATCGGTAAAAGCAGCAGAATCACTATATTGTGACTCCCATTTTTCAATTCTAATTCCCGTAGTCAATGTTAACTTTTCTGTTAAAGCACTGTCTAGTTGTCCATAAATAGCTTTATTTTTAGTTTGGTACTCACTGTTCAATAATTCTGTAGGACTCCCTTTTTTTTCATGCTTACGTTTCAAGTTTTCACTATAGTCTTTATAATAAACTCCTACCGTCCAATCTGTAGTACTGTCAAATATACGCCCTTCTTCATCAGAGACAAGTCTTACATCTACATCTTTTTGTATTCTTTTGCGTAGATATTGGTCACGCCAACTATATCCTCCTGCATATTCTCCTACATACGTCCAATCTTCATCATAAGAGTATTCTAAATCAGAATTACTATAACTCACACTTGATATCAAATGCATTGTGTCCTCTATTTGGTAGGTAGATCGTAAAGAAAATGCATCTGTTTTTTGTGTGTCTTTTCCAGGGTTATCGGCATGCGAATCTCTGGAATTATCAAGTGTAAAAGCATCATATCCGTTGTTTACATCTATATGCATAAAGTTAAAATCAATCGTATGATTGTCACTTGCATACCAACGAAGTTGTGTTTTTAACGTTAATTCATCTATATTTTGTGTATCGTCACGTCCTAAAAAGCTATTTTTCATGTATCCGTCAGATTTGTTCTGATACACAGAAAGGCGACCTTCTAGTGTATCTTTAATAAGTGTACCACCTATAGCTAAACCTACTGCTTTCGTATTATAGTTTCCTACAGTTGATTCAACGTGACCTTCAAGTTCTTCGGTAGGTTCATTACTACTGATGTTAATAACCCCTGCCATACCATTGGCACCAAAGGTTGTACCTTGTGGTCCCTTGAGAATCTCTACTTGTTGCACATCAAACATTGTAATACCTAAAGCAGACTGTGAGAAATCAATGCCATCCAATACTATCCCTACAGAAGGATTTACAGGAGTAACAAACTGAGAACGTTCACCAATACCACGTATCTGCACATAATGCGCACGTGAGGCACCTGCTGTAAAGTTTACATTCGGTGTTTGTCCTATCACTTCTTCAAATGCTTGAGAAGACTTGTCATACAGTTCTTCTGTTCCCACTACTGTCACAGTATTACTCGTTTCAGAAAGCTTCTTCTCCCTAAAGTCCGAACTCACCACGATAGGATCAAGTGTGACTTCCTCTGCGAAAGTTGGTGTTGTCAATAATGCTGAAGATGCAAGTATTGATAGTGTTAAAATTTTTGATGTCATAATGATTTCCCTTAAATAAAATAAGAGAAAAGAAGTGTATAAAACAAACTATACAATTCTCTTCCCTACGCTGGAATTATCCAGTTCAAGTTCCACGGGTTTTATATCTCAGCTATATTTACATAGCACCCCGAGAGATTGATGTTTCAAGTTATACATAAAATTTGTTTGCATTATCCTTAATTAGGAGTAAATTACTCCTAATTAAGATTTAATGAAATTAAATCTTCCCAAATGCGACTTGTCGCATGAGCTGTCTGCTGAAGACAAGAGATAAGAGTTTTGCTTTTATCTCTTTTAGTTTAATGGATCTGATGCCAAAAGGGTGTACCTACCGTTGGTGTAGAGGGTGAAGCAAACTCACGCTCTTGCATGACTCCTGCTTCATACCCCAATCGTCCAGCTTCAACCGCCACCCTAAAAGCATCTGCCATCTTCACGGGGTCTTGCGCCAAAGCTATGGCAGAGTTAAGCAGTACACCATCATAACCAAGCTCCATGGCTTGTGTAGCATGAGAGGGTTTACCTATACCAGCATCGACAACCAGTTGTAACTCAGGGAACTGTTTACGAATCGCTGTGAGATTATCTGGATTCATCAGTCCTTTTCCTGAACCTATCATAGACCCCCATGGCATAATGATTTTACATCCTACATCAGCAAGTCTTTTGGCAACTACCAAATCATCAGTAGTATAAGGAAAGACTTCAAAGCCCTCTTTTATAAGTACTTCTGCTGCTTTCACTGTCTCAAACGGGTCTGGCTGCAAGTTATACTGATCACCGATGACTTCCAGTTTTACCCAGTTCGTTCCAAAGACTTCTCTTGCCATTTGTGCCGTGGTAATGGCTTCTTTGGCAGAGTGAGAGCCCGCAGTGTTGGGCAAGACTTCTATCCCTAAAGATTTGATAATATCCCAAAACTGATTACCCCCTTTAGATGCACTATCCCCTGCTGCCTGACGGCGCAAAGCAACTGTCACTATCTGTGCACCAGAAATTTTAATCGCATCTTCCATATTGGCAGGACTTGGATAGAGTGCAGAGCCTATCAAAAGCCTACTGGATAAAGTTTTACCACCGATTTTCCATGTTTCATTCATGATAATTCTCCATTAATCACGCGAATGCGTGCCTGTTGTGGCGAACGCCCTTGAAAGCGAAGCGATTCGAGAGCCACAACGATTTTTTGTTTCGTTTTTTCTAAAAAAATGAAAAGAGAAACAACACCACAGTCTGAATTATTAAGGAAATTTAACAAAACATTACCCACCCTGCACAGGTGCAAGAATTTCAATACTATCATTATCTCTCACCATTGTTGTTTCATACGTCGAAAGTGCTACAAAGGTACCATTCAATGCTAACGCAAACCCCTCACCTTTATGTTCAATAGCTTGAATCGTCTCTTTCACATTTAAACCATTTGGGATTGTCTTTCTTTTTCCATTTACAATAATTTCAATCATTTTAAAATTCCTCCATTAAGTGCTTCTTCTACCACAGCAGGGGCAAGTAGATATCCATGTCTATACAGACCATTAATTCTTGTTAGTCTCTTATCTTGTGTGATTGCTGGCAAATTATCTCTAAGCGTTGGACGGCAGTTTGTCACCATATTGACAATACGTGCCTCTGCAAACCCTGAATGCATACTATAGACAGCAGACAAAAGCTCCAAAGAAGAGCGTACAGACATAGGGCTTTTGTCCTCACTCTCTATCTCTGTGGCACCTATAATGTACCTGTTGTTTGGACGTGGCACGATATATATCTTGTACCTAGGATGTAACATACGTGTTGGTCTTGTGATATTTACCTCTGGTGCATCCAACCAAAAGACTTCACCACGAACACCACGTAAATGCTCTACCTGTTCACTTGCACCCAAACCACGTGCATCAAATACCCAGTCAAACTTTTTTACTTCATTTTCTACAAAAATACTTCCTACAGAAACATCCATCACTTTTACACTTTCTTCCCATGTAACATCAGGATGATTCAACAAATAATCACTTGATGCTTTCATAAATCTCTGTGCATCCACTTGACCTTCTTGAGGAATAAAAAATGCCTTGGCATGTTGTTCCATATCTGGTTCAAGTTGTGTAAGCTCTCTTCTGTCTAAAAGTTGAATCTCGGAAGCTTCTTCCACTTTAGACTTTAACGTCTCTATAAAATGGTCTAACTCACTATAGTCCTGAGGATGCGCCGTGATGATGCTACCTTCTTGTTGATATGCATCAGCAATACCTATCTGCGCCAACAACGCTGGCCACAAAGCGATAGAACGTTTACCATGCTCAAAGATGACAGATTCTGCGGTTTCAAGCTCAGCAAATACTGCGAGCATACCTGCAGCTGTCATTCCTGCTGCATTGTCACCATAGGCGGTATCTTCATCAAAGAGTGTGAGGGTGTGTCCTTGACGTAAAAGGTTTAAAGCCAAAACCCTTCCGACAAGTCCTACACCTGCTATACCTATATGCATAATGATTCCTTTCAGAAATTCTCATATGTTTTTCAACTTTCCTCTTATTTCCATCGAGGCGTTGTTTCTCTCTTCATTTTTTTAGAAAAAACGAAGCAAAAAAGCGTCGTCCCTCTCAAATCGCGTTGCTTTCAAGGGTGTTCGGAACGACAAGGCACGCATTCGCGTGATTTAATGAGAGCAGACGCTACGCTTCTACTTTACTTGCTTCCACATAAACCTCAGAGCCCATCTCTTTGAACTTTTCTGACATCTCATCCATACCTTTTTGTTTTGCAGTTTCTACATCCGTATCTAATGCATCTGCATAGTCACGTACCTCAGCAGAAATCTTCATAGAACAAAACTTCGGCCCACACATAGAACAGAAATGTGCTACTTTTGCAGCTTCCATAGGGAGTGTTGCATCGTGATACTCTCTGGCACGTTCAGGGTCTAGACCAATGTTAAACTGATCTACCCATCTAAACTCAAAGCGCGCCAAAGACATCGCATCATCTCTAGCTCTTGCTCCTGGGTGACCTTTGGCAACATCAGCCGCATGTGCTGCAATTTTATAGGTAATGAGTCCCTCTTTTACATCTTCTCTGTCAGGAAGACCAAGGTGTTCTTTTGGTGTCACGTAACAAAGCATTGCACATCCATACCAACCAATCATCGCTGCCCCAATTCCTGATGTGAAGTGATCATAACCCGGAGCAATGTCAGTCGTTAAGGGGCCGAGTGTATAGAATGGTGCTTCATCACACCACTCAAGTTGTTTCTCCATGTTCTCTTTAATCATGTGCATTGGTACATGACCTGGCCCTTCGATGAGGGTTTGCACATCATGTTTCCATGCAATTTTCGTTAAACGTCCTAGCTCTTTAAGCTCTGCAAATTGTGCTTCATCGTTCGCATCTGCTCCTGAACCTGGGCGTAGTCCGTCCCCTAATGAGAAGGTTACATCATAGGTCTTCATAATCTCACAAATCTCTTCAAAGTGCGTGTTAAGGAAGTTCTCTTGATGGTGGTGAATCATCCACTTTGCCATAATAGCCCCACCACGACTTACAATACCTGTCACACGTTTAGTAGTCATAGGTACATGGTGTAAAAGTAGCCCAGCATGAATGGTAAAGTAGTCCACCCCTTGCTCTGCTTGCTCTATCAGAGTATCTCTAAACACTTCCCATGTTAAATCTTCAGCAATACCGTTTACTTTCTCTAACGCTTGGTAGATTGGCACTGTCCCGATAGGCACTGGAGAGTTACGAAGTATCCAGTCACGCGTAGTGTGGATGTTCTTCCCTGTACTCAAATCCATAACTGTATCTGCACCCCAACGCGTAGACCATACCATCTTCTCTACCTCTTCAGCGATGCTTGAAGTAGTCGCTGAGTTACCAATGTTTGCATTGACCTTTACCAAGAAATTACGCCCGATAATCATAGGTTCTACTTCTGGGTGGTTAATGTTACAAGGAATCACCGCACGTCCTGCAGCTACTTCTTGACGTACAAATTCTGCTGTGATTTTCTCTGGCAAGTTTGCACCAAAATTTTCACCTTTAAGTCTCGCTTCTCTCTCTTCATCTTGAAGATACTCTGCAGACATCGCAGCATCTTGGTTTTCTCTTAAAGCGATGAACTCCATCTCAGGTGTAATGATGCCTTGTCTTGCATACCAAAGTTGAGAAACATTTTTGCCTTGTTTGGCACGAAGTGGTGTACGCACAAGTCCTTTAGCCCCTGCCGTGACAAAGTCTAGTTGTTCATCTGTAGAGTAGCCATTATCAACAGGTGCCATAATGCGCCCTTCATACTCCTCTACATCACCACGCCCAACTACCCACTCTTTACGAATAGCAGGGATACCCTCACCTACGTCTATCTCTACACCTGGGTCAGTATAGACACCTGAGGTATCGTAGACTCTCAGTTTGGTTTCGTTTCCTAAGAGTATCTCACGTACTGGTACACGAATGTCTTTGTGTATTTCACCTTCTAAATATACTTTAGTAGAAGCAGGGAACGGCTCACGTGTAAGCTCATCGTTTGAAGTTGTTAGTGTGTCTTTAAATGGTTTTGTCATAATGTCTCTTTATTAATATAACGCTTTTTTAGCAAAGCTAAACAAAGCTACGTTAACACGGGGTTAACTTCAGCAGTTGGCTCATGCGACTGGTCGCATTAAAGCAAAACAAATGTGTTATACGAAAAGAGAGAAGTGTCATACGAAGTAAGTGAATCATCTCATTAGATTAAAAAGTAATCAAATGATTCACTTGGTGTAGTGTCACAATCTCTTCCTTACGCTGGTCTTAACCAGTTCAAGTTCGACGGGACAAGCTATTTTCAGCTATCTCAGCCGTATTTCCCAAAAAGAGAAACACAGCGCCCCGAGAGGTTTGATAATGCAATATAGTCTAAGTAAGATAAAACTACTCTTAATTAGCATAAAGTTTTCAGAATTATTAAAAGCTATGTCTGATATAATCCCATCAAATATTACTAAAGGAGAAAATATGCCTGCACTATTTACACGTTTGTTTAATGCTGTTGCAGAGTCTCCTTTGGTTAGAGTCAAAGCATGTCATTGTAACTGTTACTTTAAACTCAAAACAAAACTTGCTTTACTTCTAAACCACTACATCCCAAGATGTCCTTTTTATACGACATTTTATGCATTTAGACGTACGGGTGTTCATCCTCCACAAAACCTTTTTTCATTTTAAAAACTATCAACAAACTATTTTAACCATCTATTCGTAGGGTGTGGTTGCCACCACACCTTTTTATATTTACACACAAAATATAATGTATTTTTGTATTTAAATTTGAAGGTGCGTTAGCAAACGCACCCTACGTTTTGGTTTTCATTATATTTATGAAACAAGGAACAATTATGTCACACAATTACATCGTAGGATTCCCACGTATTGGGGAACAAAGAGAATTAAAAAAAGCCTTAGAGCTCTATTGGTCAGGTAAGTCAACATTTTCAGAAGTAGAAGATATTGCCTTGTCACTGAAGGCAAGACACTGGAACTATCAAAAAGAAGCAGGCATAGACTTTATCTCGTCTAATGATTTCTCTTACTATGACACCGTACTAGATACTGCTGTAATGCTAGGGGCTATCCCTAAGCGTTTTAAAGGTTTGGAAGCAGAAGAACTTTACTTCTCTATGGCACGCGGGAATAAAGATGCCGTAGCAATGGAGATGACTAAATGGTTTAATACCAACTACCACTACATCGTACCAGAACTCTCTTTGGAAGATTCGTACAAACTAAACGCTACAAAGATACTTAATGAATACAAAGAGGCAAAAGCACTTGGTATCACGACTAAAATTAATCTAGTAGGGCCTATCACCTTCTTGGGACTTTCAAAGAGAGTTGATAGAGGAGATACTTATGAGTTATTTGGGAAAATCTTGCCTATCTATGAAGCCTTACTTGAAGAGATAGCAAAGCTTGATAGTACTATTACCGTTCAGATTGACGAGCCTATTTTTGTTAAAGGTGTAGAGCCAAAAGTATTGAGCCTGATTAAGCCTTGTTATGATGCTTTATGTGTTGTATCAAGCAATATTAACATTATCGTAACAACCTATTTTGAACACTCCAATGAGGCTACAAAAGTATTGGTACATACGCCTGTCTGGGGTATAGGGCTTGACTTCTTGCATGGTGAAAAAAATGTAGAAAGCCTAACGCTTATTAACAGTAGTGGTAAAAAACTCATCGCTGGTGTGGTTGATGGTAGAAACATCTGGAAAAATGACATACGCAAAACTACACAACTTTTAGAGACATTGGCAAAAGAAGTAGATAAAGAAAATATCATAATATCAAGCTCCTGTTCACTGCTTCATACACCATTTACACTCAAATACGAAGAGAAAATGGATGCAGAGATAAAAAACTGGCTTGCCTATGCTGTAGAAAAATTAGACGAGATTTCACTTGTAAGTAAACTCTTTTGGGGTGAAACACTTAGTGATACTGAACTCAAGGCATTAAAAGAAAATAAAAAAGCCAATGAAAACAGAACCAACTCAACACGTATCCATAACAAAGAGGTGCAAAGTAGAGTAGAAAAATTTAGTAAATTAGAGCGCGAAGGTGCTTATGAGGAACGTATAAAAATCCAAAAAGAACTTTTGGGCTATAAGGATTTAGCGACTACTACCATTGGCTCTTTCCCTCAGACACCTGAAGTACGAAAAGCAAGAGCAGACTTTAAAAAAGGTGCTATCTCTAAAGAAGTGTATGAACAAGAGATGAAAAACTACATCGACGAATGTATTGCCTTTCAAGAAGCGTGTGGACTTGAAGTACTTGTGCATGGGGAACCTGAGCGTAATGACATGGTGGAGTACTTTGGAGAACAGCTTGATGGATATGGGTTTTCACAAAATGGTTGGGTACAGAGTTACGGAAGCCGTTGTGTGAAACCACCATTCATCTACGGTGACATCAGCCGTCCTAAACCTATGACAGTCGATTGGATGACCTATGCACAGGCTAAGACAGATAAAATCATGAAAGGTATGCTCACTGGCCCAGTCACCATACTTAACTGGTCGTTTGTGCGTGATGACATGGCTAGAGGGGATGTCTCCAAACAAATTGCCGTGGCTCTTTCTGATGAGATAGATGACTTACAAAAAGCAGGCATCAAGATGATACAAGTAGATGAAGCTGCTTTTAAAGAGGGTTATCCGCTAAGAGGTGAGAATATCTCAGGCTATGAAAGCTGGGCGGTAAGAGACTTTAAAATCTCAGTATCTACTGCCAAACAAGAGACGCAGATACACACCCACATGTGTTACTCAGAGTTCAATGACATCATCCACACCATAGAAGCGATGGATGCAGATGTTATCTCTATAGAGACTGCACGTTCAGGCAATGAGTTACTCAAAATCTTTAAAGAGGTGGGGTACAAACAAGAGGTAGGACCTGGAGTTTATGACATTCACTCTCCACGTATACCAAGTGTTGAGGAGATAGTGACACAGATTAAACTTCTCTTAGAGGTACTCCCCAAAGAGCAACTATGGATTAATCCAGACTGTGGACTCAAAACCCGTAAATGGGAAGAGGTAAAACCTAGTCTTATCAATATGGTAAAAGCTGTGGAGATTGTAAGAGAGGGGTTATAATTGACAAGAAAATTCTTGTAGGTCGGAGAGAGTTGTCTAGGCTCTCTCCTAGGTGTTAACGCGGCTGGCTCCACCACTGCTTTATCTCCTCTTTAAAAAAGAGAAGCACAGTGCCGATAACAGCAACGGTTATTTGTAACATATCCATTACGGACTCCTAAGGAATGAAATCCCTACCCATACCCTATAAACCAAAAAAGCCCCGCACCGAACTAAATCGATACGAGGCTTTTTCATTCCTTAGGGTTAACACCCTGCAAAAGCAGACCACTTTTGCTTATGTTGATTATAACATAGAAAGCTTAACAGAAATCTGTCTATTCTTCTTCTGTTTCGCCTACATGGCTACGCATACGCTCCGACCATTTCGGTTTCAAAGCTATAAACGATAAACAGTTATCGTTTATTATACGCTTTTCATCTCAACGAGTTCAGCAAGAAGCTCGTCTATCTCATCTTCGTCTAACTCATTACGTCCTAGTTCTTCAACGATGGCAAAACACTCCGTACGCATTTCACGCATCTCTTCTAAGTCTTCTTTTTGTGTAGTAGAGGCTGTTTTAGCTTTGTCTATCGCTGAAAAAAGTTCATCTATCGCTGCTTCCAAATCTGGAATAATTTCAAGTTCAAGTAGGTTTTTAAGTTTATCACCGTTTGTCATGGGATGTCCTTGTGTTAATATGCCCGAATTATAGCGAAATAAATGTACAATAACTCCAAAATAAATAAGAGAACCTATAAGGAAACAAAAATGTCAGAAACACAACAAAACCAAACCGATGATAAATTCTTCGAAAGAGCCGATGCGCATATCGCCCTAGCTAACGGACACGTAAACGCACAAGTACACCCAGGACTTGCAAGTAACTCACTTATGTATGCTGCATCACGTTTTAATGCATGGGTAACTGCTGCAGGATTTAAAAGTGGTGAAGATATGAAAAACGAGAAAGAAGAAGTACTTAAATTCTTTACCGAACAGTACAGACTCATGCTAGAAGAAAACTTCGACAACTATGCAGAAAACTATGAGCACTTTATGGGTGTAAGTAAAGAGATGGCAGAGAAAGCGTAACTTTTAAAAAGAATTTAAAAGGGTTAGAAAATAATTAACCCTTTTTCAATAGTTCAAGAAATTTTTTGTTTTTTTCTAATCTCTCACTATAGTATTCAAACTTATATTTTCCCAATACCCACGGTTTATCAAAAAAAATATAAAATTTACGGACAAACTTGATAAATTCACAAGATGAAAAATTATATTTAAGTGCATGAGATAGACTCTTATTTTCTAAATCATCTGTCAAATATAATACAAATACTCTTGGCAAATATAAATAGTCAAAAACTTCAGTTATACTTTCTTTTTTGTCTACGTAAGCTTTATATTCATCCATCGTTTTAAATGATAATAATTCATGATATATTTGCTCAAGGTCAGACTTATAGTTTTTCACAACTTTGAGCATAGTCTGCCTATTATTCAGATGCTTTTTTAAATTTTCCTCTTCAACTATTTTCAACATGCCTTTAAAAAAAGTTATATTCATCATTGTAGTTACAGAAGCATTTGCATCAAGATAAAACATATCAAGATATTTGAATACCTGCTCTTTTTCTGATGTAAGCATTTTAGAAAAAAATTTCTTATCCACTACAAATTGTGAAAGTATCCGATATAACATATATCTATTAGTCTTCGAATAATGATTAGATTTCATACTTATATGAAGTGCTTTAATATATTCATCAATAATATAACCACGCACAATAAGGTTAAGAAAATTTTTGGGCTCAACTTGATAACTGTTGCAAAAACGTTGTGCAATTTTTTTATAGATATCATATGCTTGAGTAAACTTTCCTATACTCTCTAAGTATCTAATATAGACATACATCATTCTATACGTTGTTGCGTTTATAGTATTTTTATACCTTTCATTATAATATATCTTATATTGTACTTCTTTTTTTATTCTATAACTATATTCATTCATACCCTCAGATGCATTAGGGAGTACGTCTCTTAAATTTTCATCTTGTAAATATTCCTGATGTTTTTCTAATTGTTCTTGAATATATTCGTCATCTGTTTTCAAGACAAGAGGCTGATTAACCAATTGCATAAAAGTATTTACATAGCTTGTAGCATTATTATCTATAAACTTTTTAATACGTTTACTAGCATAGCTCCAATCATTTTCAATTACTTTATTCATTGATTCGGATTTGATATATGTAGGAAGTGTGAGCTCATTAGATGCATATATGCAAACAAACAATAACAAAAATAAATTTATCAATTTCATTTGTACACCCTAAATAATTACTAAAATTATTATATCGATAAAAGGTTTTACATTAGTTGTCATAAAAATATGTTAAGCCGTTTAGTCCAAGATGCAATAAAATAACCGTTTCGCTTTAGTTGTTGTTAGGTTTGTTTTGAAGGTTGGTGACGAACGAAGAAGTGTGACATAAAAAATTTAATAGTTTTAGTTTGCTATAGATTTTGCCTAACGGCGTGAGTGGAGTGAGGGAGTGTACGTTTTAGTACATGACCGAACGGAACGAAGCCGTTCGGTAAAAGATATAGTGAAATAAAGCTATTAATGGCAACCGCAGCCTGTGCCACAGCTCTCACCTTCTGCTTTAGCTGGTGCAGCTGCAGCAGCTCCACCTGTAGAACAAGCACTTACACCTGGAGGTGTAGTTGGTTGTACTGCTGAGTTGTCTGCTCCACCTTCTGCATTTACTTTGTCTATAAATGCTAGTAGTTTAGACGCAGCCTCTTGATAGCGTTTAGCCGTTTCAGAGTCTGGCATGTGGTAAGTCACTGGCATACCAGTATCTCCACCTACTCTAATCGCTGGCTCTATTGGGATACGTGCGATAACGTCTGTATCATACTCTTTGGCTACCGGCACAGTTGTTCCCATACCAAAGATATCTGACTCAGTGTCACATGATGGACAGATAAACCCTGACATATTTTCTATGATACCAGCCGTTGGAATGTGCAACTTTTGGAACATATCGAGTGAACGACGTGAATCATCAAGAGATACCTCTTGTGGCGTTGTTACAGTGATACCTGCTGTTACTGGCACAGACTGTGCAAGTGTAAGTTGCGCATCACCAGTTCCAGGAGGCATGTCTATCACAAGTACATCCAGTTCAGACCAAAGAATGTCTCTTAAGAACTGCTCAATCGCTTTCATAATCATAGACCCTCTCCAGATAAGAGACTGTCCATCTTCCATAAGAGAACCCATAGACATGATTTCAACACCATAGGCTTTAAGTGGGTTTACTTTGTTCCCTTGGATTTCTGGTTTTTGACCATTTACACCCATCATTCGAGGAATGTTTGGTCCATAGATATCTGCATCAAGAAGTCCAACTTTTTTACCCTGCATTGCCATAGCGATTGCCAAGTTTACTGAAGTCGTTGATTTACCAACCCCACCTTTACCAGAACTTACCATAACGAAATTCTTTACGTGTGGTGCAATGTTTTTACCACTTACAGAGTTTGACATCTGCTTAGGTGCTTGTGGTGCAGTTACGTTGATTTGAATTTGTTCAAAACCAAGTTTTTTAAGCTCTGTTGTTGCTTCATCTCTAAGCTGTGCTTTTACTTCATCTGCTGATGATGTGATGTCGATAGTCAACCCTACAGTTGTACCATTGACCAATACATCTTTTACAAAACCAAAAGTTACGATATCTTTCGTAAATCCTGGGTATGTCACATTTTTCAATGCTTCTAATACATTTTCTTGTGTCATATGATTCCTTTAATTTATTGTTATAAGGAGTTATACCACCAAAATCTTAAATTATATTGAAAAAAAGAAGATTTTTTAAAATCAGAGTAAAATTCTCTCATTAAAGATTGAATAAAGCATTGCTCGCTATAATTCGTTACTAATAGTTACATATAGATACATTATATAGGGGATAATTTGTCAAATACTACCTTGATACTTCTGGGTGCTGGAAGCTCAACACGTTTTGGTTCAAATGTTAAAAAACAGTGGTTATATACGGGTGAAATACCTTTATGGCTACATGTGGCTGAACATTTTAATGCCTCGGCAAACTTCGATAACATCCTCATCGTCTCTACCCAAGAAGAGATAAATGCCATGAAAAACTTTGCCTCTTACACCTATGTGCAAGGTGGTAACAGCAGACAAGCATCTTTAGGTAATGCACTTGCCCATGTTACCTCTAAGTATGTGATGGTCTCAGACATCGCAAGATGTTGTGTGCCTACAGAGATGATACAACGCATCTTGGATGCAAAAGAGGTAGCCTCTTGCATCGTTCCGGTACTTCCTGTAACAGATACCCTCTACCTCGATGGCAAACCTATAGATAGAGAAAAAACAAAAATCATCCAAACCCCTCAACTCTCAAACACTTTACTACTCAAACAGGCATTACAAACTGAAACACTCTTTACCGATGACTCTTCAGCCATTGCCTCTTTGGGTGAAGAAGTACACTTTGTTGCAGGCTCTACCAAAGCACACAAACTTACAACACTAGAAGACTTACAAAAAGTAACGTGCTTGGAAGCTCCTTCAATCAGAACACTTACGGGCTTTGGCATAGACATTCACCCTTTTCAAAAGGGAAAACAGATGTTCCTCTGTGGTGTACCTATAGAAGTAGACTATGGCTTCAAAGCGCACAGTGATGGTGATGTGGCTATCCATGCACTCATCGATGCACTTTTGGGTGCTGCAGGCTTGGGTGACATCGGTGAACTCTACCCAGACACGGAAGATACGTATGCAGGAGCAGACTCTAAAGTACTCCTTCGTGACACTGTAAAACGCATAAGAGCCTATGGTTTTAACATAGGCAACATTGACATGACCATCATGGCTGAAGCACCAAA
Source organism: Sulfurovum sp. (assembly GCA_027012955.1). Taxonomy (GTDB): domain Bacteria; phylum Campylobacterota; class Campylobacteria; order Campylobacterales; family Sulfurovaceae; genus Sulfurovum. The sequence continues at coordinate 3,653 of JALUYL010000020.1, read as the reverse complement.
GCTTCTACCTTACAAAGAAGAGATGAAACGCACAATTGCAAACATCTTAGGCATACGTCAAAACTTTGTCAACATCAAAGCAACCACAGCTGAAAAGCTAGGGTTTGTTGGACGTAAAGAGGGGGTGACAGTACATGCTGTGGCAAACCTCACTTACTTTAACTGGAAAACTTTAACAACGGGAAACAACATATGAAAATCATCATTGTAGAAAATGAACTCTATTTGGCACAAAGTATTGCCTCAAAATTGGCAGAAAATGGCTATGATACAGAAACCTACAGCTCAGTCAAAGAAGCAATGAGTAGTCATGGAGATGTCTATCTTCTCTCCACAAACCTGCCAGGACAAAATACCTCACCGCTCATTACAGCATTTAAAGATAAAATCATTATCCTTATGGTGAACTATATCAACAACGATACGGTAGGCGAGCCACTTAAACTTGGGGCAAAAGACTACATCGTCAAACCATTCATGCTTGAAGACCTTATGCGTAAAATTGAGCACTATAAAGAGTATCAGACACTTAGAAAACAGACAGCGCTCTACCAAGAATATATGGATAACCTCTTGTGTGATATAGAAACACAGTTTGATATCTCTAAAATCACCACGCCTTTGGTCATAGAGACAAACTACCAAAGACTGGTAGATAAAATCGTCTTTGAACATGCACAGACGACCAATACTCTACTTACTTTTGTACCGCTAGGTGACAAAAATTGGAAAGAGAAGATAGAAAAAAGTAGCCCAAGTTCTCTTCTGTATATTACAGAAATACAAGAGCTTAAGAAAACCGACAAAGAAAGCTTACTCGCCATGTTAACGGAGTACAACTTTATCCTTTGTAGCACTTCAAATCTTGAATGTGATTTTGAGACTATCACGCTTAACACAGACTCAAAACTTTATGACCAAAATGAGATACTTACGATTGACGACTATGTCAAATTCATCGTGAACTCTTTTCAGTATAAATTTCCCGATACAGAACTCTCTAAAAAACTTGGAATTTCAAGAAAAAGTCTCTGGGAAAAACGTAAAAAATATGGGCTCTTTAAGAAAAAATAACCACAAAGGATAAGGTCATGTCAAATAACAAACAACTCTATATAGACACAGAAGCACTCTCTACCTTAGCCTTAGTCAAAGCAGGACTCATCGCACCTGTTACAGGGCTTATGAATGCACAAGAAGCCAAAGAAGTTGATGAAACACAAATGTATAAAGGTGTACCTTTCCCTTTTTCATTTATCTTGGCACCCACAGGCGAAAAAAATCATCAAACACTTACATCCATCAAAAAAGGTGATGTGGTTGACCTTATGATTGAAGGTCAAAAAGTAGGTGAACTTGTGGTAGAAGAGACATTTACCATAGACCCAGAGCAACGCCTCAACAACATCTATGGTACCTTTGACCAAACACACCCAGGGGTAAAAAACACTATGGCTCGTCTAGGTAAGGTTGCCGTTTCTGGTGAATACACAGTCAATTATCCTCTTCTTACAGACAACATCAACCGTATTCAAAAGATGATAAATAAAACAGGTGCAAAATTCATCTCTTCCTTAATGCTTGCAGCCAATCCACTTAACCGTGCCCATGAACGTATGATACGTCAAGCCATTTCAGACTCTGATTTACTCATCATATTTTTACGTAAGCCATTTACCTCAGGGGGATTACGTTATGACATCAGACACAATGCACTTACTACTTTTGTAGACAACTTTTTACCCCGTAACAAAGTGCTCATCATCCCTTTTGAAAATAGCTATATCTTTGCAGGCTTCAATGAACTTATACTCGATGCACTTTTGGCAAAAAACTATGGCTGTGACCAACTTGTAGTAGGTAAAAACCATGGTGGGCTAGGACTCTACTACGACCAAAACCGTCTTAACTCTGTCTTTGACCACTGTAAAGAGATAAATATCAACATTAAAACCGTTGATGAGTATGTCTATTGTGATACCTGTAAAACGCTAGTCAGTACGACTACCTGCCCTCACGGACAGCACCACCATGTACACTACCACTCTGAGTCTATCATGAAGCTCATACAGTCTGGACTCATACCGCCGTCAATCTTGGTGCGTAAAGAAGTCTCCGCGAACATTCTTACCGCCCTCTTTCCTGAGCGTTTTGAAAACCTTCAAGAGATGCACTACTCACTCATGCCAGGTTCAGGACTGCTTGAACAACAAAGCGAAGAACAGTTCTATCTCAAACTCATCAAACTTTACCAAACTTCATCATTGACATAAGGAAACCGTACTATGACTTTACAAAAACTCTTTTTAACCTTTGGTGGTGCAGGACTTAGCCCAAAAGCACCAGGAACGGTAGGAACGCTCGCTTCTTTACCTGTAGGTGTTGCGATACTCTACTACTTAGATATGCAGACACTTTTTATGGTCACCCTTGCCATTACTATCATCGGCATTTTTGAGATAAACAAATACGAAAATACTACAGGCACCCATGACCAACAACACATCGTCATAGATGAAGCAGCAGGTATGTGGTTAAGCCTCATGATAGCCCACTCCACAGCCATCACGATGACCTACCCTTACGCAGAGATACTCGCCATCATCTTCAGCTTCGCCACATTTAGACTTTTTGACATCTGGAAACCTTCTACCATAGGTTGGATAGACAGAGAGCTTAAAGGGGGCATGGGTGTCATGCTCGATGATGTGCTTGCTGGAATTGCAGGTGGTCTTTTATCTGTAGTGATTTTAATGGGGATTGGGAAGCTGGTTTAGCTTTTTAACTCGCATATATTATTAGAATTTCCTGCTATAATATAAAAAATAATCATAGGAGAAGAGATGACAATAAAGATGATACGCATAGATGATTCATATGAAGATAAACTTACTTCATTTGTACTTGAGAATGCAGAGCATATGGAAATCATCAATGATACTAATTTAGAGTATGATGCCTACTTCTATGAACGAAAAGAACAATTAGACAATATAATAACCGCTATAGATAATGGTAATATGCACATGTATTCTGAAGATGAATTTAACACTAAGATGAAAAACCTAGAAGAAAAACTCATACAGCACTATGCAGATTAAGCAATCTGAACTATTTATCCAACAGTTTGAAGATATACTTTTTACTATAGCATCCGACAAACTTTCTGCTGCACTAAACTTTCAAAAAGAGGTTATGGAAAACTTCAATACACTCAAAGCATTTCCCTACAAATCTAGACAATCAAAATACTATGACAACATTGCAATACGTGATTTAACCATTAAAGGCTACACTATAATCTATAGGGTGCAAGAGGATAAAAAGTGTATAGAAGTTATAGAAGTATTTAACCGTAATCTACCTAACTCGTAACAACGTTCAAAGCCATCATAAGAAAACTTTTTTCTCAATTATTTTTTATCAGTTTAATCAAACATTTGATATACCTATCAACCTCTTCAAAACACCCTCAATCAAATCTCTATACGCCTCTAAATCATCCACACTCACCTCATCCCCTGAGCGAAACATCTTATGATACTTCTCTAAAGATTTACGTAAATCTTCGTTTAGCCATTTGTCTTTAAATGTATTGTCCATAGAGAGTTCTTCTACATCACGTAAGGCATGGGAGCGTGTGGCTATATGGT
>JALUYL010000019.1 GCA_027012955.1 Sulfurovum sp. | reverse complement strand
TATCTTTCAGACCTTTTTCATAGTTTGGTCCACCACGTCTTACATAAATAGTTGTTTTATGTGCTTTGAGTTTATCTGCATAAATTTCAAATGCTTGAATAATCCCTGTAAATGTTTTAGCAACATCAGTAAAGTTAGCAATCGCTCCACCAATAATAAGTACTTTTCCTCTAGGGTCATCATATCTTGTCATAAGGTCAAAGATAGTTTCAGCATAGAATTTAGTCTCACCTGTTGTTGGTCCACCAGAGTACTCACCATAGTTTGCCAAATCTTCAACACCTGCAAAGTCTGCAATCGTATCAGCATACACAACAGAGGCACCACCACCAGCAACCATCGTCCAAATACGCCCTTGTGGGTTAAGAATAGTCAATTTCAATGAAGCACCAGATTTGCTATCTGCCTCTGCTATGGCTTTCTCTTCTGCTGACTGATCTTCCATACCAAATGCTGTTGGGAACTCTACATCTCCCCACTGCTCTGTCATCATAAATCCTGCTGTATCGTCAAGACGCGCAACAAGGTCAAGAATCGCCATTTCACCATTATCTAACATTACAATAGGATTGATTTCAAGGTAGGCAAAATTCATATCTCTATAGAATTTAAAGAACTGAATCGCAAAAGATGCAAATGCTGTTTTGTTTGCATCTGGAATATCTTTTGGAATATGCGCTTTCACTGCTTTTTCCATATCGGCATCTGACATATTGATAGGAACATGCACTTCATTGACTTTTTCGTCCCATCCCTCTTCTACTTCCATACCACCTTCAGCTGACATATAAAGTACATCATCTTCACCTACGGTAGTTGCTGAAATATAATACTCTTGCTCTTGTGTATGCGCTGTAAATGGCTCAATAATAAAATGTGACAAGTGACCTTTTTCACCAGAAAGCAATGTTACATCATGTGATTGTTTTTCATCAATCCATTTTGCAGCTTCTTCCAAAGTAACATCACCTGGTTTGTTTGTTCTAAATAAAACAAGGTCATTCTTACCTCTTTTACCAAAAAGCATGTCTGGCTTTGCAACCAATGCTTCTTGGTTTAACCATTCAAAACCATGTTCTTTTGCTTTTTCTCTCAGTTCATCACCATTGGTAACCAATACTGATTTGAATCCATAATGGAAACCATCAAAATATTCATTCCAATGTCTTGCAAAAATTGCTTTGCCATCGTACTCTCTAATCGCTTTTTGAGCCATCGAGTTCTCCTTTAGTTTAGTTCTAACAGTCTAGCACTAAGTAGTTTTAAGTTTTATTTAGGTGATTTAAATTATAAGAAGAAAGTAAATATTGTGTATTTTAGAAACAGTTTTTATCGAGTATTGCTACTATTTTACACAAGAAGGAATGCCATAGTAAATGAATTGATATTTCACTCTTCCACTGACATCATCATAACAGTTCACCCCTTCTTTTTTCAGTTCTTTTGTAAATTCGTAAGGTGCGTAAATACGGCTGGCAAAATGTGTTGAAGGATTTTTCATCATATAATACGAGAATTGGTGAAAAACAATAATAAGTACACTAAGTGAAAGTACTGTCATAACTACTTTAAATCCACGTTTATAGCGTCTTTGAAATTCCGGTAGGCGTACTCTTACGCTGTGGTTATAGACATCTAGCATTAAGAGTACTGAAAGCATCACATAAGGCGCAAAATCTGTGATGTATACCCTTTGGCGAATAGACAAAACTAACGAAAATAGCAACGCAGTAAAGGAAATGTACCATAAAAGTGTTTTTTTCTCACGTAGTAAGATACGGTACATGGCATAAAAGAAGTATAGGAATAGTAAAGGAGAAAAAACGGTAGCATAAAGACCAAATATTTCCACAAAATGCCCAGAGGGTATACCCCCTATTTCAATACCTTTGGCAAGATACAAAAAGGCTATTAAAAAAGCTGAAGCACTTATGGCTAGTTTTTTATCTTTATGTACCACCCCATAGAGTAGAAGTGCCGCGAAGAAAATAAAAGATGCTTCATGAATAAAAAAAAGTGCCAACATCACAAAAGGTAAAAAAATGTAGCGCTTTTGCTCATACATCAGTACGAAAAAAAGTACCAATGGAACTACAATAATAGCTACATTGGCTAGAGTCATTGCTGTAAGGATACCAGGGAGAAGCATGAAAATAGTGGTAGCCACATAGGCATCTTCTCTTTTTTTATAGTGTCGTCTACTTAACTCATAGAAAAGAATAACGCTCAAAAAGCCAAAGAAAAGAAAAAAGATACGCAAGCCAAGGAAACCACCAACAAGACGGTCTCCCCAATGCATCATAGTAGATACTATATCAGAGTAGGTATAAAAAATATTGGCTTCGTGTGGACTAATGGGTGTCGTCGAAGCCAAGTAGAAAACTGCACTTATATAAAGTGCTACGATACTGAATAGTTGTTTTTGTGTCATTTTAAAGTTTCAAAAAGTTGTCTAACATCTCATGTCCATGCTCAGACATGATGGACTCTGGGTGAAACTGCACACCATAGATAGGTTTATCTTTAATTTGTAAAGACATAATCTCGTCATCATCTTTACTATGTGATGTTGCGATAATACACGCAGGTAGTGTCTCTTTCTTTACAGTCAGTGAATGGTAACGTGTGGCTCTAAACTCTTCAGGCAAGCCCTTAAAAATAGGGGTTTCACAGTCTACCTCAACTTGCGATGTTTTACCATGCATCATATGTTTTGCTCTAACGACATCTCCACCAAAAGCTTGAGCGATACTCTGATGCCCAAGACAGATACCAAAGATAGGTGTAGTGTCTGCAAATTCTTTAATGACATCAAGTGTCACCCCTGCATCATCTGGGGTAGAAGGTCCAGGAGAAAGGATTATTTTTTCAGGGTTGAGTACTTTAATCTCATCAATTGTAAGTTCATCATTACGAATCACTTTTAAGTCTGCCCCTAGTTCTCTACAATACTGTACGACATTATAAGTAAAGCTATCGTAGTTGTCTATCATTAATACCATTTGTCTATTCCTATCTTCTGATCTTTATCTGCTCTCTTAATAGAGTATTATATCTCTTTATTTTTATGTTTGCTTTTTTCTTCATGTAACTGTATCATATTAAACTCCAAAGTATTCCCAAAACTTAACGACTTTAATATTTTCCAAAGTATCAGATTGATTATAAGTAATGATATATTTACTGTCTACTTCAAACGGTAGCTTAGTAAGTCCTCCCACTTCTCTTTTTCTATTTTTATCATGTAGTTCATAACATACCTGAATGGCTATACTCTTCCCCTCTTTTAGTGCTATAAAATCACATTCAAAATTCTTATTGTAAAAATAGACTTCATATTCAGCTTTAATCAACTCAGTATAGACTAAATTTTCAAGCATCTTTCCACTATTTTCTGAAAAACTATAACTAAGAGACAAGAAACCATTGTCATTGGAATATATTTTTTTCTTGGAATTATTCTGCTCTTTAAGAGAGTAAGAGTAGTGTTTAAGCTCATCAATCAAATAACTGTCTTCCAGATAGGAGACATACTCTTTAGCACTTTTATCATTTATATCAATCGCTTTGGCAAGTGAATTATAGGAATATAGAGATGTTACATTGGATAGTAAATAATAACTTAACTCTTTAAAACTTTTGACATCTCTAATGGCATTATTGGCGACACAGTCTTTAAGTAAAATCGTATCGTAATAACTACTGAGTATCTCTCGTTTAAACTCTTCCTTATTGTCATATATTTCCACAAAAGATCCATACTTAATCATATTATCTACTATATTTAGAACCTTTGGCGATTGCTCCACAAGCTGTATATATGTTGTGATGTCATTTATGTTCAATATCTCTTTTAAAGAGAGTGGATACACTTTGGTAGACAAATACCGCCCTGTTAATAAGGTTGCCAAGTCACCATTTAAGAGTGAAGAGTTTGAACCCGTGATGAATATCTTTTTAAACGCTTCGTTATCGTAGACACTCTTCACATATCTTTCCCAACCGTTAATCGCCTGCACTTCATCTAAAAACAGATACGTAATTTTCTTCTGTGTAAGTTTTTGTGCTGTTTGTATGATATCATGTAGCTTCGTAGCATCATCACCATAGGGGATAAAAAATGGATCATCGAGATTAACGTACAGTATTTCCTGTGGGTCTATGTCTAAAGAGAGATGATTTATCAGAAGCTTAAAGAGTGTAGATTTACCACTTCTTCTTATACCTTGAAGCACTTGTATATGTTTAAGCTCCAGTTTCTTTACCAAACTAGAAAATATATCCCTATCATACAATCCAGTATAAGGTTTATTCCAATGTTTATTTTGAGATAAAATTACCTTCTCCATACTATAACCACCTATTTAAATATATTTATTCGTATTATAACACGAATAAATATATATTTAGGATTTACTTCCTCTTGAATTATAGATTCAATAATGATAACGACAAGACACTACCAAAATACTCTCTTTAAAAACTTCATAAACCAAACGATGTTCTTGACTAATACGCCTTGACCAATACCCTGCCAATTCATGTTTCAGTGGTTCAGGTTTACCTAAACCATCAAAAGGTTCTCTTTTTGTATCTTTTATAAGGTTGTTTATCTTTTTAAGTATTTTTTTGTCTTTAACTTGCCAATACACATACTCTTCCCAAGCTTCATCTGTAAAAGTAAGTTTCATTCTTCTATAAGTTCATGCTCTTCTACTCTACCTGCTTTAGCACTGGCTATAGACTTTAGTAACTGCTTTCTATTGTTTTCTGACCTAAGCAGATACTCTGTTTCGTTCAACGCGTTATAGTCATCTAAAGAGATAATGACTACATTTTCTGCATTTTTTCTATTTACTATGACGGCTTCAGAGTTATGATAGACATCGTCAAAGATAGACTTGAGGTTATTACGTGCTTCTGTGAAATTGACTACTTGCATAGGTTTTCCTTTTCTGTTCGTTATTCTGTACGTATTATAGTACAGAATAGAGAGGAAGTCAAATTGAGAGTTTATCTACTGAAGTATTTAGTATAAATCTAATTGCGGCTGTATCGATTGTTTTTTATATATTAAGTCTATAAATTTCTCTGTCGAAGAAAGAACCTCTTCAATTAAATCTTGTTTTACTAATGAAACCAAGATAGCACAAGTTCGAGCTTGACAATTAATTGATTTTTGTGGATTAAATTCAATATCTGAAAATGTATTGTATTGGCAAAGTTCTTCCACTAAATCTTTTCTATTTTGATAAAGAGCATTAATATATATCCAATCATAGAAAGCTGTTTTAGGTTCATTATTCCACCATTGTCCTTCAAATTCAAAACCAATTATATTGCCAGATTCCTTAAGTCGTTTATCTTTCTTTGCCTCAACACTTTTTACATCATACAAGTCTTTAAATTGTATATTTCTTTCAAATACTTTACTTCCTTGAAAAGCACACTCTACACTTATTTGTTGGTCACTGTTAAAATCAATCAATAAATTAAATGCACTTAATTCCCAACCAATTTTAGAATCTGACTTTGTTGAAACCTCTAAAATATTTTCATACCCTTGTTCTTTTGCACTATCATGTAAAGATTTAATAGATTTTGATTTTTGCGTGACAGAGAAACCATTATAAAATTTAAATTCAATTGTCTTTTCTTCAAAAAACATACTTGAATTATTTATAGAAATAAATATAGGTCTTTTTGCCATTATGTGTACTCCAAATTAATATTTTTTTCTTAACCAAAAAGCCTTTTAGATTTAGGCTTATTTACCGTATGTATATTTTTAATATATTTAATAGGCAAAAAATCTTTCACAAGTATCTCTGCTTGATATTTCTTTTTTTCTAAAGTATCCAAAGTATTATATTTCTGTTTAAAAATATCAAAATCAAAAGTTTTTAAAAAATCAAAATCCCCCTTTACCATTACATTGCTATCAGTTGCATTTATATCTGAAAATAAAGTACTTTTCCACAGTGCCACATCCAAATCAATCTCTAACCAAACTAACTTTTTGCCATCTTTTATTTCTACTTTAGTACTCATGGGATGATAATCAGTAAAAGATAAACGAATGTAGTTTTGAAGGTTTCTTTCTATATCTAGTTGTCTTGATAATTCATTTGATGACAATGATGCCTTAATATATTTATCCTCCAATCCTCTCCAGCTATATAATCCTCCTTCCTCAACAATAGATTCCAAATTATCAATATCTGTAAAATGATAGAAACTATCTATGCCTTTTGATTTCAAAAAAAATAAAATATTTTCTTTCATATCAGCAGGTTTATATTTTCCCAGTAAATATTTTTGCATCAAATTATCTAAAATAGAAATTGATAGTCTGATAAATAATTCAGAAGCTGGCTTAGAGACAAGTGAACGCTCTTGTATAAAAACATCAAATAAAACTTCTGCTTCATCAGAATTCGTAGAATACCCTACATAATCATTTGTTTTGAATCCACTATTTTCAACAAAACTCTTACCAAATTTATCATCAAGAACAAGTCCTCCTAATTCATAGAGTATAAATTCTAATGCAAGCTCACTACGACCTATAATTATTTTTTCTAATGATTCTGTTATCGATTGCATAATATTATTAAATGCAATTTCATCATTAAAATTAATCATAAGCGAATCAAGTGGTTTTGGGCTATCATCTAATATTTCACTATAAGACATAAAACCAGCCCTTAAAACTGGAAAGTCATTACTATCACAACCCAGTTGTACATACTGATACAAGCCATCATCATTTGCCTCAGATACAACATATAAATAATCATCTTTTTTTATCCAACCACTATTATCTAAATATTGTTTTGATTTATGAAGATTAGCATGTAATAATTCCCACCTACTATTATTGGTTGCTGAAAATACTATTGCTATATTGACATCTTCCTCATTGAATTCCTTATTTTCATAGTTTCCGCCTATAAAATTAAGTTTACTATTAGAGATTTGCATCTTATAAATCTTATCTACTACTGCAAGTAAGAAAAAGGACAAAATAATAAATATAGAATCAGAAACTATATTTATTAAATCAGACTTCATTAACTCATTTATCCCGTTAGACCTGATTTCAACTTGAAAAGAAACTTTTGAAATAAAACCATCAAAAATCCAAAAAAACCACCACCATTTTAATATAGAAGGTACTTGCTGCTTTTCCAAATCTGTATGTGTTTCACTTACTCTCCATATCTCTTTCATGACCTGATAAGGTTTCCACAGGTTAAAGACAGGTATAAAATACCAACCAATTGACCAACCTGGGGTAAATTTCATTGTTGATTTACTTAGTGTATGTGCATTCTGGCTAGAAATATATATCCACCTCAATATTAAAATTCCTGATACTACGAATACTAAAATCTGAACTATCGTGATTAAACTTTGAAGGGTATCATTAAATGCACTAAATGCACTATCTGAAAGAATTAATTCTGATGAAACATAAGCTCCAGTTTTTATATCGAAAAGGAACTTATATTCAAAGCTTGTTGCAGCTATAGACACGACCGCAATAATTATATTGAGATAGAGAAACCACTTTGTCCATTTAGTAATATTGGTAGAATCTTTAAAAGTAGTAGTAGTATTTTGTTGATTCAATTGATTTACCTTATTCTTATTTACTCAGAGAAGTATAACCAAAAAATGCCAATTTTATATCAAAAACTACGCTTTCAAATCCTCAGACCAAAAAAACTCCACCCAACCTTTTGGCTCTTTCACATACCAAGTAGGTTTTATACACGCCGTTTTTTTATAAAAGATGGAAGCCGTTAAAAAAGTAACTTCTGGATATTTTTCATTCAACACAGCTAATACCCCTACCAATGTATCTCCGCTATCTACAATATCATCTACTATTAGCACCTGTTTAGCTGATTTCAAATTAGGAACATTAAACACCTCAACAGATGCTTTTTTCTCTGTGTCATCATAGCCTATTGTGTTGATGGCATACACTTCACGTAGGTCATAGTACTCTCCTAACATTTGAGCCATAGACAAACCACCTCTTGCTATGCAGAGTATGCTGTCAAAGGGTTGGTCTATTTTACTGATGAGGGTTTTTAGGTCTTGCTTGTACTCTTTGTATGGATAGTAAATTTTATTCATTTATATTCTTTTTTACAATATTTTCATCTTTTTATCGTCTCATATCTTGAGTTAACAGAGCCTACATCTTGAGTTAACATGAAAATTTCTAGGAATAAACCTTCAATTCATTGTAAAGACTATCACGTTCCACTGGAGTAAATCCAGAATTTTTAATGAGTGCTATAAAGTCATCTAGCTCCAACCCATTAGCACTATTTGCTCCTGCTGCAGACTGGATAGCCTCTTTTTCTATGGTACCGTCTAGGTCATTGGCTCCGAACTCTTGGGCTATGAGGGCTAGGTTTATGGTGCTTGTTGCCCAGTAGGCTTTAATGTTAGGGATATTGTCTAACAATATTCTAGCTATCGCATAGGTTTTAAGCACCTCTTGTCCAGATGGAAAGTTACAGTTTTTAAGGTAATTATTTTCTTTTTGGTAGACCAATGGGATGAAGGCATTAAACCCACCTGTCCTGTCTTGCAAATCACGTAAGCGTATCATGTGGTCTATCCGGTGTGCACGTGTCTCTACATGCCCAAAAAGCATGGTGGCATTTGACTCTTTGCCTCTGTTATGCCACTTTTCGTGTATCTCAAGCCATTGTTCGGAGGTTACTTTACCTTTGCAGAGATACTCACGTACCTCTTCATTAAAGATCTCAGCACCACCACCAGGCATAGAGTCTACACCATTTTCTATCATCATATCTATGACTTCATCATAAGAGTGTCCATACTCACGAGTGATAAAGTCTATCTCAGCTGCTGTCATAGACTTAATGTGTACGTCAGGGAACTTCGCACGTATCTTTCTAAAGGCTCCCATGTACCACTCTACACCATCTTTAGGGTTGTGTGCAGAGACGATGTGTAGTTCTTTGGCACCTTTTTCTATGGAGTTGGTGGCGATGTCGAGTATTTGTTCATGGGTTAATGTATATTGATGAGGGTTTTTACGTGTGGCTGAGTAAGCACAGAACTTACAGACATCTGCACAGACATTAGTCGGGTTGATGTGACGGTTGATGTTGAAGTATGACTTCTTTCCAAACTTTTCTCTACGGATTTCATCGGCAAGTTCACCTAGTGTGTACAAGTCCAAATCATAAAGTGCTTCACCTTCTTCTTGGCTAAGTCTCACTCTATCACGTACCTTTTGAATTAAATCCATCAATTATCACCTGTCATTAGTTATTTTCGCTATTATACCAATATAAGATTATGGAGAGTATAGTGGAGAAAGTAAAAGCACAGATAGAAGAACTTTTGTATGAGAATGCAGCTGATTTTGAGATAGCAAAAGTTTTAAAACAAGAGATAAAAACCTATTTTGACACCCTCGAAGAGACCTTTGCAACTTCTGGAGGTAAAGACTTCCTCGTCAAACATACAAAAAAAATAGATAGTATCTTAAAACTTATTTTTAAAGTGGCACAGCGTGAGATGTTCGGAGACTATGCCCCTATGAAAAACTCCATTCCTTTGGCACTTGTAGCTTTAGGTTCTTACGGACGGGAGCAGCTTTGTGTTCATTCAGACATTGACTTGATGATAGTCTACAAAGACATCCCTGGATACAACGAAAAAGAGATGATAGAAAAAATCCTTTACATTCTTTGGGATACAGGGCTTAAATTGGGTCATCGTGTACATACAGTGGAAGAGCTACTTGATGTTTCAAAAACAGATATCACCATCAAGACAGCACTTCTTGAGTCTAGATTTATAGAAGGTTCTCACTTCATCTGGACAGAGACGCAAAATGCCATTACACAGATACGGCATGACGATGTGCAGGGGTTTATCCGTTTAAAACTTGATGAACAAGAAAAAAAGCATCATAGATTTCCCATAACTATGGAACCAAACCTCAAAGATGGCGCAGGTGGTTTTAGAGATGCCAACCTTGTCTATTGGGTAGGTAAGGTACTTTACAATACAGACAATATCAAATCACTCTCTTCGACTATAGTGGAAGAGCAAGAGTATAAACGCTTTAGAGTAGCCTTGGAGTTTTTATTTCGTGTGCGCTCTGCTTTGCATTTGGTGGCGAAGAAAAAAGAAGACAAGCTTAGACTTGACCTTTTACCTGACACTGCACTACTTTTGGGGTACAAAATGGATAAAAAAGACCATATGCGCTTTGCCTCAAAAGTGATAGGAAGTCTAAAAACCATCAGACTCTACAGCATGATATGGCTAGATGCGCTCACGCATGACTACAAAGTGGAAGATGCTAATAAAAACTATTTACTCCCTGTGCAGTCAAATAAATATTTTTATGAAGTACTTACCCAACTTAGCAATAACGCGACAAAACCTTTTACGGCACACCCAACACTTTTACAACAACTTATCACCATAGAAAAACCTGAACGGCTTGATGACACACTCTATGACATCATTGCTAAACTTTTTTACAAACCCTATACTTACTCTGTTTTAGCAGCCCTTTCGTATGCAAAACTACTTAAATACACCATACCACCCATAAAAAAAGTCGTCAACTTACCTCAGTTTGATGGCTACCATGAGTATGCAGTAGATAGACATTCTCTTCGTTGTGTCTATCATTTGGAACATATAGATGATGACTTTATAGAAGCACTTTGGCTTGCCCTCGATGAAGATGAAAAAGCCATGCTCAAAATGGTTGTTTTTTTACATGATGCGGGAAAGGGTAGAAGACGAGACCACCACTATGTGGGGGCTTCGTTGTTTAAAGTATTTGCGAACAGGTTACATATGGATGACACACTTATAAGTACAGGAGAACTTCTCATACAACAGCATACACTCATGTCAAAAGTAGCGCAACGTGAAGACCTTTATAGTGAAACAGTCATTCTTTCGTTTGCATCTCACTTTAAGACGCAAAAACTCTTAGATATGATGTATATTTTGACCTATGCCGATATGTCTGGTGTGGGAAATGATATATATAACTCTTTTTCTGCCAAACTCATACGAACCCTGTATAAACAGTCCATTGAAGTATTGGGACAAACTAAGATGCTAGACGAAGCTGAGAAACGTACAAAAAAAATAGCTTCTTTAAAACGTACCAAACACTTCAGAGAACTTAGTCGCACCAAACAAAACAAAATCATTTCCATTCCTTCAAACTTACTTTTTTTACGCTACAGTACCAAACGTATTCTAGCCATTACCGAAAAAGCCTTTGCAACTAAAAGTTATACGTGTTCTATCTCCAATGAAACACATTTAACCATAGAAATAATACGTACAGAGTCTTTTGACCTTAGCTATCTACTCGGTAAATTGGCTAACATTCATGTGGTAAATATGGATATTTGTAAACTTTTTAATGGACTCAAATACTTTAAGATTGACTTTAGTGAGACTATCAGCAATGAAGAGGTAGGTTTTTTAGAAGAGACTATAGAGAAATCTTTTACGACTATAGCAAAAGATAATCTTTATCAAGCAAGCATAGAAAGAAAAGACATAACCATAGACTGTGAACACTCCAAAACATATGCCATCATGCACATCAATGCAAAAGACCAGAAAGGGTTACTTGCCTACATCATAGGTATGTTTGATGCTATGGGCATAGACATCGTCACAGCCAAAGTGCATACACTGAAAAACCGAGTGCGAGACATGTTTCTCATCGAAAAGAATGGAAACTTTTGTCATAATGTTGACAAAATTGTAGAAAAACTCACAGGGGAAAAATAGATATGTGTGGAATCGTAGGATATTTAGGGAATGAAGAGAAAAAAGAGATACTACTTGATGGGCTTCAAGAGTTAGAGTACCGTGGATATGACTCAGCAGGTATCGCCGTTATAGAGGGAGATAAACTCAACCAGTTTAAAGCCATAGGTAAACTTGAAAACCTTAGAGAAAAAACAAAAGCCTACCATACAGAAGGCTTTGGTATCAGCATCGGGCATACACGCTGGGCAACACATGGTAAACCTACAGAGCTTAATGCACACCCACATATAGGAGCATACTCTTATGTTGTACATAACGGAATTATAGAAAACTATCAAGAGCTCAAAGAAGAACTTCAAAAAGATGGTGTAAACTTTTTAAGTCAAACTGATACTGAGACGATTGTGCATCTTTTTGAAAAGAATCATAAGACCAATACAGATGTCTTCTCTGCTTTTGAAGAGACTATCCGCAGACTTGAGGGTGCTTACGCTACCCTACTCATTACTGAAGCAGACCCAGATACAATTTACTTTGCGAAACATGGCTCACCTATGCTTATTGGTTTTAATGGTGACGACATTTTCTTTGCCTCTTCAGATACACCTATCATCGGTAAGGCTACAGAGGTGTACTACCTAGAAGATGGTGAGTATGGGTATGCAAAAAAGGGTGAACTTAAACTTTTTGATGCCAATGGTGAAAAAAGTTTTACCAAACAAGCACTCACAGCAGACAAAGTCTTAGCCCAGAAAGATGGCTACCGTTTCTTTATGGAAAAAGAGATTTATGAGCAAAGCCGCGTCATGGGTGAAACTATGATGGGACGAGTGCTTGATGATAGCATTGCCTTTGATGAGATAGATAATAGTCTCTTTGATGGTATCAAAGCTATCAAAATCTGTGCTTGTGGTACGAGTTACCACTCTGCCCTTACCTCAGCGTATCTTTTTGAACGTATCGCCAAAGTACGTTGTGACATAGAGATAGCCTCTGAGTTTCGATATAAAGAGCCATTGCTTACCAAAGATACCCTTTTCATTACTATCTCACAAAGTGGTGAGACGGCTGACACCCTAGAAGCACTTAAGATGGCAAAACATGCAGGACTAAAAAGCCTTAGCATCTGTAATGTAGACAACTCCTCCATCGTCCGAGAGAGTGATGCTGCCATCCTCACACGTGCAGGCATAGAAAAGGGGGTAGCAAGTACCAAAGCTTTTGCCACACAGACCATGGTACTTTGGATGCTCGCACTCTACATGGGTCAAGAGAGAAACACCATAAGCAAAGAAATACTCAAAACTGAGATAGATGCGATGCTTCATACCCCTAAAGCACTCATAGTTACCGATGAGTTACACGCTAAACTACATAGACTCAGCAAGCGTTACCTACATGGACATGGGTTCTTCTTCATAGGACGTGACATCTTCTTCCCACTTGCTCTTGAAGGTGCTCTCAAACTCAAAGAGATAAGCTACCTCCACGCAGAAGGCTACCCAGCAGGAGAGATGAAGCACGGCCCTATCGCCCTAGCAGACAGCGAACTCTTTACCATTGCTCTCATGCCAAAGACCATGCACTACGACAAGATAAAGTCAAACGTAGAAGAGCTAAGTGCAAGAGATGCCACCATCTTAGCCATCAGCCCAGAACCATTTGAACTTGCCGATGATTTCGTACAAACACAATACAACTCTCACCCTATGGTCGAGTTCTTTGAAATGATGGTGGTGACGCAGTTATTAGCTCTTGAAATTTCTGTTAGGCTTGGGAATGATGTGGATATGCCGAGGAATTTGGCTAAGAGTGTTACGGTTGAATAAAATAAAAATTGTGACTCGTTACCATCCGTCCTCGGTGGTAATGCATACTCCAATATAAACTACAAAATCACTTCAAATTCTCAATAAAACCTTCTTTTCTAATCATTCATATTCATGGTGTTGTAAGGGTACAACACCCTACGGTGGCTATTGCATGGATTTTTTATTTACAGTCGTGACACCCAATAATCAGGTTCTTTATGTAAATTTGCAACTGCCACAACTAAAATAGGATTGTCTCTTTTTTGATAAATGATTCCATAAGGAAATGTTTTAACAAGACAGCGTCTTGTAGATACTGAACTTTTTGTCCAAGCTGCAGGATAAGCTACTATAAGTTCAAGACTATTCATGACCTCTTCAACAAATCTATAACCCAAATTTTCTTGCTGAAACTCATAGTATTTGAAGGTATCATCTAACTCATTTTGAGCCAAATCTAAAAACTCTACTAAAGGCATAGATTATTTTTGATACTTTTCAAATACATCTTTGGCACTTACAGTAGAAAGTAAACCTTTATCGTAAGCTTCTAGTCTATCTTCTGCTTCATTTGCCCACATATTCTCTATATTTTTATCTATAGGATTCAGTGATGATAAAATCTTTTCTACCAACTGCAACTTGTCAAGTGATTTCAATGGCGATACATCTAAAAATATCTCTTCAACGACTGACATGATTATCCTTTTTGATTTCTTCAAATATTATAACATATTTTTCAACCCAAATTATACTTATGTGCAGATTAATCATATGGTGGGTGTGACCCACCCTACAGGTTCTTTTGAAACCACTCCTCACACAAAGCTTTATAAAGTACTTTATACGCATCAAAATTTTCTCTTAAAAAACAAGAACCAAAATATCTACGTAACATTAAAGTCTCTTCTTTCTTGTCTAAAGAAAACTCTATACTTATAGCTCCTAAATCAAAATAGTGACTATTCACACTTGCATACTCAAAATCAAGTAAAATAGGTTTACTCCCCTGCCATAAGATATTCATAGGGTTCAAATCGTTATGTGACACAACAAAGTCAGATGGATATTTTATATCAAGTTCTAACGTATCTAATGCACCGTCAATTTCTTCATTTCTTGTATGCAATACCTCCTTGATATTTAACATATCACCTTTTATAGATACTTTATCATGCAATGTAGAAATACAGTCTACTAAGTTATAAAGCATTTCTATATCTAGCTTCTTTTTATGTATACCCTCTATAAATTTCATCACCATATAGCCATCTTCAAGATTTAAAAGTAATGGTTCGGGAGCTATAGCAAAGTTAGATGCTTGCTTTTGTATATCAAATTCTTGTAATCTATCGGTATCATTTTTAACAAAGGAACGGACAATATACTTCACCCCATCCACCACAAGCAGATAGTTCTCATTACAATACCCTTGATGTTCCAATAATGTGCAAGACTCTATAGTCTTATCACTAAAAAATGGATGCTTTTTGAGTTGTTCTATCATTGCTTTACGAGTATATGGTTTTGCATTTTGTAGATATGGTTGGCTATGCGATTGCAATCGTCTATGTCGTGGGTGACCATAATGGTATGGAGCTTATGCTCTTGAGTTATTTTCTGTACAAGTTCGAGCATCTCTATACGTGTAGCATCATCTAAGCCAGAGAAGGGTTCATCTAGCAACAGTACAGGCTCTCTTCGCATGAGTACACGTGCTAGAGCTACACGCTGTTGCTGTCCACCTGAGAGTTGGGAGGCTAGTTTATGTTCGTACGCTTCAAGCCCTACTTCTTTTAGAATGTCTTGGACTTTTTCTACCTCTTCTATGCTGTCTTTTAACGTTTTATTAACCCCTAACAAAATATTTTTTTGTACGCTAAGGTGTTCAAAAAGGTTATGGTTTTGAAAGAGGATGGTAATAGGACGTTTTTCTACACTAAGTCCCAAGAGTTCTTGCTCATCAAGTATCACAGAACCCTTCATCGGTTCTATAAACCCTGCTACGATGTCTAACAAAGTAGACTTACCACTTCCACTCTGCCCCAAGATAGCTACTACTTCAGAAGGATTTACTTCTAAGTTATAAGTATAGAGGTCATCTGCATTTTTATATTGGTATTGTAGGTTTTTAATGTTTAACAATTCTTTCTCCGTAGGGGGCGATTGCTATCGCACCGATTTAAATTACAACGTTTTTATATAATTTCTATCTCATTCATATTTGTATTGGTGCGATGTCAATCGCCCCCTACATTTTCCCTTTGAATAATTTGGGAATTACAATAAACATACCCAACACCAAAACCAACATCACCAAAGCCACCCCAGCAGCATCTGCATTCCTATACGAACCCATCAACTGATACAGGTACCAAGGCAAGGTACTAAATTCATCTGACCCAAAGAGTGCTATGATACCCAAATCTCCTAGAGAAAAACAAAACGCCAAAGCAAAAACATAGCCTAAAGAAGATTTTAGATAGGGGTACTCAACATAGATCCATCGTTGCAACTTCGTAAGCCCCAGTGAAAAAGCCAATTTGTCATAGCGTTGTGCCGTTTTATGCATGGCAGGGGTAAGTACAGAGAGTGCAAAAGGCAGTGACATCAACACATTTGCCGTAAGCAGTGCTGCAGTTGCCCAGACTACTTCAGAACCTTCTGTCTTTTGATAGAGTAGAAAAAACCCTAGTCCCATGACCAATGAAGGTATGGCCAAATAGAGATTTCCAGAGAAAGCAATGATACCATCTAAGAGTTTTGCAAAAGGTTTTACTCCTAACCGCGTGGCAAGAGAAAAGTTTCGTCTTGTATGGCTCAATACTACAGCGATGATGACAGTCAAAATACTAGAGATCGTTGCCAAAGAGAGTGAAGTCACAAAAGATTTGATAAACAACGGTGCTTGAAAGATACGCCCAAAGTCTGCCTCTATACCATCAACCACGATGACAACCAAAGGCAAGACAAAGAAGAGTGTAAATAAGCCTATGATAAACCACTGCACTACACGTAAAATTTTTGTTTCCCTCCAAGGAATGAGCGTATGGCTTGTCTTTAGGTTTGCAAGTCCAGTTCTGAATCCTGAGGAGAGTACCACAAGCACAGCAGAGATGCTTAGTTGAATGAGAGCGAGTTTCAGTGCCATCACTATGTCAAAGTCTAGTCTTACTGCTTCATAGATGGCAACTTCCAAGGTGTTGTAGCTTGGGCTACCCCCCAAGAGAAGTACTACGGCAAAAGAAGTAAAACAGAGCAAGAAAATCGTTGAACCTATACTAAGTAATGTGGACTTTAATGCTGGGTACTCCACATAGAGAAATCTCTCAAACACGGAAAAGTTCAAAGACTTTGCAAGTTTATATTTTTCTTTGGGTATAGACTCAAAACTATGCAACAGAGCACGCGATGCAAAGGAAGCATTGAGATAGACATGGGCTAAAAGTATGCCTCCAAGCCCATAAATATAAGCGCCAAAAGAATGGTCAAAGAGAAAAAGGCTGGCTTGATTAAGATAGCCATTACGCCCAAAGATACCAATGAGTCCAAAAACTACGATGAGAGTGGGTAATACCAAAGAAGAAGAAAAAAGAGCTACGAGTAATCCTCTACCTTTAAAGTGACTCTGATGCGCCAATGCCCATGCAAGCAGTACCCCAACAACAAGTGACAGAACGGTAGATAAAAAAGCTTGATAAAGAGTGAATTTAAGTAAGCCTATAATTCTACTGTCTATTTGCGTAAAAACTGTGCCTTCTTGAGAGGTATAGAGAGTGTAAAATAGTAAAAATGCGAATGATAGGAGGGTTAAGAAAATTAATGTACCTGGTAGTAGTGAGGTTTTAAATCTTAGGAAATTTTTCATAAACGGATTGGTTACTTTAGACTATTCTTATATTTACTTATACCAATGATAGAAATAGTTTGTTTCTCCAAATCTACCTCATAAGGTATGGTATACCCTTTATGTGTCAAGTCTCTAATATACTCATCATCAAAGTAGATAGAAATTTTATACATGAAAGGAAAGTCTTTGAGATTGTTTATCTTTACATTTAATGTTTTTCTAAAAGTAATGGCGGCAGTCTTTTTGTCTTGAGCTATATAACCCAATACATTTTTAAGAGACTCCAAATAGTCTTTCGTTCCTATGATAGTCATAGAGTCTCTAAAAAATCATCTATCTCTTTTTTGCCTTCTTCTTGAGAGAACATCTTCATAGAACCATCTTTCATACCTTTGTATGTCTCCATGAAACGTTCTTTATCTACTTCGTAAGCTTCAAGTGATGCTTTTTTTTCGTAAGCACTTTGTATAAATGTTAAAAACTTCTCTTTGTTGCTTTGAAAACCTTCTACAAATATATTTTCTATCTCATGGTTGTCTATCTGCAATGTTAGCATAGGTTCTCCTCTATCTTTTAAATTATTATATCATAAACTTTAGTCTGTTTTATTACTTCTGTATGGCTTCAAGCCACTCATTAATGATAGCTTTTCTTTGTTCTTCAACAGTTACCCCATCCATGAGCATCATCTTTTCTGGTCTATGTAAAGAGTCAAATGCCTTAGGCAGTGTACTCTTTACTACAGGATAAGCCCAATTAGCCGTAGGGATGATGTCTGCAAAGGTTTGGGTATGTAAAAAAGCGAGGAATTGTTTGGCTAACGCTTGATGTTTGGAGCTTTTTAAAACAGCTACCACTTCTATCTGCCCATAGTGTCCCTCTTTGAAAGCTGCAGCTTTAATATCTGTTCTGTTTTCATCGATGATATGATAGGCAGGTGAAGTCGTATAACTTAGTACCATATCTGCCTCGCCTTTTAAGA
>JALUYL010000018.1 GCA_027012955.1 Sulfurovum sp. | reverse complement strand
CGATACAATAATACACACCGTGCAACAAACTATCCAAGTAGAAGTACACATAGCTTGAATCGTAATACGTACAATACAAAGCATAGAAGAAGCAACGAATATCGTAGCAATGTAAACACACATACAAGACAAGATGTGAGAACAAGAAGTAATTATCAGCGTACTACAACGACTAGACAGCATACGAGATATAGATAAAATGAATGGGTATTTTGTTCAATAAGTTTATCTTAGGCAGGAAGGAAAAATGAGGTTCGTTGGTAGTCGAAACAACAATGAATTTCTAAAAGGAGGAAGAATAAAAATACTGTCCATACCTAAGATATGCACGAAGTATAACTAAATAAGATAAAATTACTCTTAAAAGTTAAGCTTATAACTATAATTTGTTAAAATTATTAGTAAAAATTTTATTCTCTCTAACAAACCAACCAGTTCTCCATCTTAAATATATCCGCTGTAGCGGGCATTCCCTTCCATCCATTGCTTTCCAAATACATCATTTTATTGCCAAAGTATCCTACGATATATTTTTCTTTATAGAGTGGAAAGGTACTAGAATGGAACATTGCAAAGATATCGTCATACGTTTTGGCGACTTCATAGTAAGAAAAATCAAAGCTATGCAGAGCGATGAGTGCCGCATGAAGCATCTCATTTTTGTGCATAGCAAGACTTACCACATAATAGGCAGGGTAGGCAACAGCAGGATTGTCCAATAACTCTGAGATATAGAGTTTTTCTTTCTTTTTGTTATACATAAGAGGATTATAGTGAAGAAAATCTCTAAGTTTTAAAAATATGTCAAATTGACATGTTTTTAAGATTTAGACTTTTACAATAGGATAACAGGTACAAAACACGCCAAGTGTTTTTAAATAAAAATACTCTTCCTTTCTTTGGTCGGATAAAGAAGAAAGTTTAGCATTTAACCTCTTTAAATCCAAAAATTACAACTTCTTTCTTCCCTTTCTCAAAAAAATTGCATTTCAGATTTAAATTTTAGGTGTACTTTTGTGAGGTATTTTTATTAAGATTGAATTTAACTTTCTTTATTATAATAAAGAAACTATTAAAGATTAATCTAAATATGGAGAATTTATCATGAATGTTAATGTTGTTTGTCCGCATTGTCTCAAAGTAAACCGAATACCTAAAAAAGAACATTACGCAAAAGCCAACTGTGGTGGGTGTAAAAAGTCTCTGCTTGATGCAAAACCTTTAGCGGTAAATGCCGATAAACTGGGTACATTCATCGCTAACTCAGAGATACCTGTTATCGTTGACTTTTGGGCACCATGGTGTGGCCCATGTTTGCAAATGGCACCTGCTTTTGAAGAAGCATCACTTGCTATGGCGTTACAAGCGCAGTTTGTAAAAGTCAATACAGAAGAACAACAAACCCTTGGCGCACAGTATGGTATACAGAGTATTCCTACTTTGATCGTTTTTAAAGAGGGAAAAGAAGTTGATAGACTCTCTGGAGCTTTGAGTGCAAATCGCTTACAAAGCTGGGCAAAGCAGTACGTGTAGATGAGCACTATATTATTACTTGAAGATGATGCAAATCTTAATGAGACTGTCACTGAGTTTTTAACAGAACAAGGACATGATGTTACTTCTGTTTATGATGGATACGAGGCACAGGAAAAACTTTATGAAAGTAAATATGATTTACTTCTTCTGGATGTAAATACCCCGGGTATTAATGGTTTTGAAGTTTTAAAAGAAGCCAGAGGAGAAGATGTTGTGGCACCTGCTATTTTTATAACCTCTCTGGACTCTGTGGACGATTTGGAAAAAGGATTTGATAGTGGTTGCGATGACTATATTCGTAAACCTTTTGTTTTAAAAGAGTTACAGATACGGGTGGAAACACTGCTTAAACGAGGATTTTTTCATGCGAAGAAAGAAGTCATTACACTCTCGGATACGATGGTATACGATATAAAAAACAACGAATTGATTGTCGATGATAAGAGTGTTTCTTTAGGTAAAAAAGAATCTATACTGCTTAAATTGTTTCTCAAATCTGAAGGTGAAGTGTTGGCACATGAACGCATATATAAACACTTATGGGATTTTGATGAAGAGCCTAGTGATACAGCCCTTCGTACCTATATTAAGAACCTTCGTAAAATGATAGGGAAGGAACGTATTGTTAGTATCAAAAAACAAGGTTACAAATTCACTACTAAATAGTGAGAAAAAGTCACTTGTTCGTTTTTTAGCACTCTATATGGCTATTGGCATAGGATTGTTTACGTTACTTGGCTTATATTACTATCAAAGTCAAGAAAAGCTTATGCTTGCCGATAAACGTGCCGCACTCTCTAAGTATGCTTACATTCAAACAAAAAGACTGAAAGTCTTACATCATTTTTTTGATGAAAGAACAGAATACCCTAGAGATTCTCGCTTCAAATCAGCCATTTATGACCTCGAATATATGAAAATTTTTTCACAACTAACCGATGAAACTGTTACTTTTGTAGAAGGCGTGTACTTGCGTGAGCATACGGTACATTTTGTCAAACGTCTCGATCAGTTTTATCTGGGTACCAAATATCTCATAGTAGAAGTACCCGACAATGGTAAATGGCGAACTGAAATATGGAAAAATGTATGGGGCTATGGGCTGATAGGTTTGCTTCTTTTTATGGTCTTGGGACTGTTTCTTTCCAAACTTTTTTTACGTCCTATGCGTGATTCTATTATGTTACTTGATAGGTTTATAAAAGACACAACCCATGAACTCAACACCCCTCTTTCTGCCATACTTGCCAACATAGAGATG
This sequence comes from Sulfurovum sp., assembly GCA_027012955.1. GTDB lineage: Bacteria > Campylobacterota > Campylobacteria > Campylobacterales > Sulfurovaceae > Sulfurovum. The sequence continues at coordinate 15,740 of JALUYL010000018.1, read as the reverse complement.
ATGGATAAAGAAGTGATGGTAGAAAAAAACGTGACAAAGCTTAACCGTATCAACATTGCTGCAAAAACGGTGTCTAATCTGTATAACGATTTGACCTATTTGACCTTAGAAACGGAAAAAGAGAATGAAGATGAAGAAATAGCACTTAAAGAACTTATAGAAAACCGAGCAGAGTATTTTAGCATCTTGGCGCAGTCTAAAAAACTTAGCTGTGCGCTAGACTTGAAAGAGTCATCACTGTATGCAGATAAGCGCAAGATAACCAGAGTCATAGACAATCTGATATCAAATGCCATCAAATACAATAAACGTAATGGAACCATAGGGATAAGCCTAAAAGAAAACATGCTTACTATATGGGATACAGGTATTGGAATCAGTGAAGACAAAATACCTTTTATGTTCGATAGATATTTGAGATTTAATGACTCTGAAGGTGGCTTTGGTGTAGGACTTAGTATTGTTAAAATGATACTTGAAGAGTATAGTATAGACATAGAAGTGTCATCTATAGAAGGAGAGGGTACAAAAATGGTGTTAACATGGTAAAGAAAATATGTATCGTAATGTTGCTTAGTACAGCGATGTATGCTCAAAACATGTATGAAAAAAAGTGTGTATCGTGTCATGCTTCTCTTCCCACTTCCTTACAAGGTATGTTTATGCGTTATTTACTGGTATATAGTGGAGAAAAAAATGTCAAAGCAGGACTCAAACACTATTTGAAATACCCCAATAAAGATATCTCAGTGATGTCTGATTTGTTTATAAATACTTATGGGGTGAAAGACAAAACAAGACTCTCAGATGAAGTGTTAGATGCAATTTTAGATATCTATTGGGAAAAGTTTAAGGTTTTTGACAAGTTGAAATAGTTACAATAAATGTGGACAAGGATAAAAACAAAAGGAATTGTTATGAAAAAAATAATGTTGGCATTGTCATTGCTACTATTCGTTGGAGTAAATACGCCCGCTTTTGCACATTCGCATAAGTATCAGTTGAGGAAAGGTCAAAAAATATTTAAGAAAAAAATTCGTAAATATTGTGGTTTTTCAGGTGTACGTTTTGCAAGGAAACACACACAAGATGAATGGGAAGAAATCTACGATGATGATAGATTTCAAGAAGAAGCGAAAAAAATATGCCCTAAATTAAAACTCAAAAAGATTAAAAAATCATGGTGGGAACCTGTGTATCAGTTTACGCATGAATATGGTCAGGGTGGTTCACACGTACCTCACTGTTAAAGAGATACAAGTATGTAACTTCTTGAAGCAGTTTAAATACTGCTTCTCTTTTTTATAAAGACTTCACAATACTTTCACAATTACGTGATATTATACTATCACCTTAACGATAAAAGGATGAACATGAATAACGTTGCTAGATTAGCCATTGCTACTCTGCTTGGTTTGGCTGTACTTTCTACATCTGCTTCGGCAGATGTTAAAAAAGGTCAAAAGATTTTTCTAAAAAAGCTTAAGGCTCCTTGTGGATTTAATGGTGCAAAATTTGCACGTTTACATACACAAGACGAATGGGAAGCAATCAAAGGTGCTGGAAAATTTAAAGCTGAAACGCTGAGAATTTGTCCAAAAGCTAAAAAAATGAAAGAGAAGTATGTACCCGATGTGTATGATTTTGTATATGAATATGCAAAAGATTCTGGTAGGGTACCATCTTGTTAATTATTTAATATAGTATTAAGTTAAATCACTATATTATTTTCGATTAGAATTAAGTCAGAGGAATTGATGATAAACTTAGGTTATCATCAATAAAACAAATTAAGCTTTTGGGCTTAAACTATTTAAAGGAATTAAAATGAAAAAATTAGCAATCACAATGTTACTCGCTGGATCTACACTACTTATGGCTGACGGTGCTGCTGCTTACGCTAAATGTGTTGGTTGTCATGGTGCAAACGGAGAAAAAGCTGCTCTAGGTAAATCTGCAATCATCAAAGGTCAAGCTGCTGCAAAAACTATTGAAGAACTTAATGGTTACAAAGCTGGAACACTGAACCAACATGGTATGGGTGGTCTTATGAAAGGTCAAGTTGCATCTATGGATGAAGCTACAATCAAAGCTGTTGCAGAGCACATCGCAGCAATGAAATAACCTTTTAAGTGGTCTGCATGCATCTTTTATGATGCGTGCAATCACTTACCATCTCTCTAAACTCTTTCAATTATTACTCAAACTCTAAATACACATTTAATTTTTCTGCATATCACTGCTACATTTTCCAGATTCACATTTTACTTTGGATGAAACTTTTTTTTTCGGTACGACTTTTGATTTGGTATTTTTGGTAGAACATTTGGCACTGAGTCTTCCTGTTTCACTCACACGTACACAAGCATAGAGTGCTTTGGTTGTTTTTGCCTTTAGGACACAGTCACGCCTGTTGTCATCTTTTTTCATTTGGTCTAAGATATTCATTTTCTTTTTTACGAGCAGTGCAGAGCCATTGGCTGCATTGGCACCACATTTACCTGCACCACAAGTCATACCACTTTCGGTAAGAGATTTGCTTTTCTTTTTGTCACTACAGCCTGAGAGTAGGGCAATAAACACTATGCCTATACATATTACATCAATTTTTTTCATAATATTTCCTCGTAGGGTGGATTTATCCACCTCTATTATTTTAATTTGGTGGATAAATCCACTCTACATTTCTTTTTTTAACAGATGCTTTTCATACAATTCAAAGAAAATGGGTATGAGAAGTAAACTAAGCACTGCAGAGGTCACAACCCCACCTATCATCGGTGCAGCGATACGTTGCATCACTTCTGAACCTACCCCTGAGTTAAGCATAATAGGGAGTAACCCTGCCAAAATGGCAAAAACTGTCATTAGCTTGGGTCTTACTCTCTGTACAGCGCCTTCATAAATGGCAGCATCTAAATCTTTAAAGTTAAAGGCAGCGCCTACTTGTGCGCGCATCTCATCTACACTCTCTTGTAGATAGACTATCATCACGATGGCTGTCTCTGCGGCAATGCCCAGCAGTGCCAAGAAGCCGACAATGACAGCGATACTCATGTTAAAGTCTAACATCTGAATGTAAATAAGTCCACCTACCAAGGCAAATGGTAAGGTAAAGAAGACAATGAGTGTCGGTACTATATCTTTTAATGCAAAGTAAATCAGTACAAAAATCACAAGCAGTACCACAGGGATAATCCACTTCATCTTTTTCATCGCTGACTCTAGGTACTCAGACTGACCTGCCCACTCAAAGTAATACCCTGCTGGCATTTTCAAATCTGCCAAAGCTTTCATTGCCTCTTCTTTATAGGTGACAACAGACATTCCCTGCTTTGGTGTAATATAGACAAAGGTTACTGGTGTTGCCATCTCTGACTTGATAACCGATGCACTTTCTCTGTAGGAGACTTTGGCAAAGGTGGAGAGTGGTACAAAGCCTAGAGGGGTTTTTATCTGTATATTACGTATGTCATCTAGGTTACGGCGTTCCTCTTCTTCAAAACGAAGGGCAATAGGGTAACGCTCCAAACCTTTATACATAGTGGTAATCTTTTTACCACCAATGGCAGCTGAAGTGTACTCCTGTATGAGCGATTTGGTGATGTTATAGCGTTGCAAGGCTTCCGTGTCGATGTCTATATCGATAAAAAAACCAGCAGATGCCTGATCTGAAAAAACAGATTGGGTGACTTTTAAATCACGTAACTTGCGTTCAATCTCAGAGGCAACTTTTTGTAGCCCATCGGAGTCCTTACCATAGAGTTTGATACCAATAGGCGTACGGATTCCAGAGAGAAGCATGTCAATACGCCCTCTAATAGGATAGGTCCATGAGTTCACAAGTCCTGGGACTTGTAGTGCCTTTTCCATTTGGGCTAAAAGCTTTTCTCGAGTCATCCCTAGGCGCCACTGATCTTTAGGCTTAAAGGTAATGATGGTCTCCAGCATACCAAGTGGTGCAGGGTCAGTTGCAGAGTTGGCACGTCCACCTTTTCCAAAGACGGTAGCCACTTCAGGAAATGACTTGATGATAGCATCTGTCTTTTGTGTCAACGCCTTACTTTGGTCTACTGAGATACCATAAGGTGTGACAGGCATATACATCATCGTCTGCTCATCCAACATTGGCATAAACTCCCAATTGAGTTTTTCGTACAGTGGCACGGTAAAAGCAAGCAGGGCAATAGCACCAACAATGACTAAATATTTAAATTTTAATCCATACGTTAATAGTGGATGATACAACCAGATGAAAAAACGATTCAGTGGGTTTTTTGACTCTGGAATGATGTGTCCACGTACAAAAAATATCATCAGTACAGGTACCAAAGTTACTGAAAGCAAGGCTCCAGCTGTCATCGCAAACGTTTTGGTAAATGCCAAAGGAGAGAACAGTAGTCCTTCCTGACCATTGAGTGCAAAGATGGGTAAAAATGAGACTACCACCAGTGCCAAAGCAAAGAAGATAGGTCGACCCACCAGCTGTGATGACTTTACAATGATGGCGATTCTCTCAGTATTATCGAGTGGTGCACCTTTCTTTGCCTCTTCTTTGTGTATAGATTTATGAGCATTTTCTATCATAACTATGGAGGCATCTACCATGGCACCAATGGCTATGGCTATTCCACCTAAACTCATAATATTAGAGCCTATACCAAAAAGCTTCATCAGTAAGAATGGTAGTGCAATCGTAAGTGGCAAGACAATGAACATAATGAGTGTCGAGCGAAAGTGCATGAGAAACAGACCGATGATAATCACAACAATCACACTCTCTTCAATCAATGTATGCTGTAGTGTCTCGACAGAAGCTTCTATAAGCTCGGAACGGTCATAGGTAGTGACGACATCTACATCATCAACCTTAAGCTCTTTCATCTTTTTTTTGATACGGTTAATAGCAGCATAGACATCTTCACCATAACGTACCATGACGATGCCCCCTACGACTTCACCTTCACCATTCAAATCTGCCAACCCACGTCTTGCAGCAGGTACCATCTCTACACGACCAATGTCACCTAGGGTAAGTGGTACACCATTTTTAGTGGTGACCACAAGTTTGGCTATCTCATCTAAGTTTTTTAAGTACCCTTTGGCTTGTACCATCCACTCAAAACCGTTTTGAATGACGATACGTCCCCCTGTATCATTGTTATTTTCTCTTAGTGTACGTGCCACATCTTTGATGGAGAGATTGTACTGTACCAGTGCATCGTTATTGACAGTTATCTGATAGGTAGGCACAAACCCACCGATGGTTGCTACTTCAGACACACCATCAACACCCATAAGGGCAAACTTATAGTAGTAGTCTTGTAGAGTACGCAATTCACTCAGTGTTTTCGTTTTAGATGTAAGCGCATATTCATACGCCCAACCCACACCAGAAGCATCTGGACCAAGAGTGATTTCCATATCTGAGGGCAGTTGACTTTGTATGGATGCGAGTTGTTCTAGTACACGTGAACGCCCCCAGTAGAGGTCAGTACCTTCTTTAAAAATGATATAGATGAGTCCATTTTCATAAGTAGAAAACCCACGTACCGTCTCGATGTTGGAGATAGCAAGAAACTGAGAAACCAAAGGGTAGGTTCCCTGGTCTTCTATAATTTCAGGACTTTGACCTTTCCATGTAATCTGTACAATCACCTGTGGAGGAGAGAGGTCAGGTAGGGCATCTAAAGGTGTATTTTTCATTGCCCAGATAGAACCCAAGATGAGAAAGAGAGTCGTCATAAGGACTAGAAAACGGTTTTTAACACTAAAGGCTATGAGTTTTTCAATCATAATGATCCTTGATTGTTATCTATGTGACAAGTCACATGAGCCCACTGCTGAAGTGAACCCAGTGTTAACGTAGTAAAATGTACTTTGTTCATTTTTCGTCCTTTCAATAGACACTGTTTATTTGGGCATCTGAGTCCATCATGAAGAGTGCATTATTGACGATGCTATCCCCCTTCTTTAAGCCAGAGAGTACTTCAAATGATTTGTTATCAAGAGGTTGTACTTTTATCTCTATAGGCTCATATTCACCTTTAAACGCTGTAGCTAAGAATGCATACCATGTACCATTTTTACGCATGGCAGCAGTTCTTGGAATGACAAGGCGTGTGTGCATTGTAGCCATGGCATGTACTTTGGCATACATACCAGGTTTAAGTAAGTCCTCTTTGTTATCTATACTTAAACGCAGTGTGGCAGTTGCCTCTTTTTGATCAAGCATAGGGTAGAGTAAGGTTTTCTTAGCATCAAATGTTTTCGCTAAGCCTTTTATTTTCACAGTAAAGTGTGATAGTGAGTGAAGGGTAGAGAGCTCTTTTTGAAAGAGTTTGACTTCCATCCAAACTTTATCAAGATTAACTATCTCAAAGAGCCTTTTTTTTGTGTTAAATGAAGCACCTTCATTAATATTTTTTTCAAAAATCCACCCAGATATAGGTGCATGAATAGTTGTGTAATAATCCGCATACTGGTCTGTTTCTATACATTTTATCTCTTGTTCATCCACCCCTAAGAGTTGAAGTTTAACCTTGGCACTTTTAAGCATGGCAGGCATAGAAGATTTTTTATTGTAGTTAATAGAGTTAAGATAATCTTGCTTTGCTTTATAGACTTCAGGAGAATAGACTTTTGCAAGAGCATCTCCTTTTTTTACCTTTGTGTAAAGTGTATCAGCATAAAGTTTTTTCACAAAACCGCTATACCAAGGGAGTACATCGACCTTTGCTGAATCTTCAGCCACAATGTAGCCATAATTGACCTGTTCTTTTGCAGTGCTATGCTCTTCTACGGTTGTAACAGTGACGTTAAAAAGTTGTTTTACTGTTGCACGTGTCGGTTTTGCACTTTTATTTTCAGATGTTTTTTTCATATCTTTCATGTCTGTAGCAGAAGATTTCTCTTGATGCTTAGCATCGGAAGTCTCTTTTTTATCTCCAGGTTTTTGTGGTACTTTTTTTGTTTTGGCAGTAGCCCCTGAGCTACATTTACCCGATGTACATTTCATGACATTCTCTTGAGCTATGGATTGGCTCAGTAAAAAGGTACAGAGGGTTAAAAGTTTGATGATTTTAGTCATTATATTTCTCCTATAAGGGATTTGAGTTTGGCTTGTGTTCTTAGGTATTCTGCTTTGATTGAGATACTCTCTTCTTCCAGATCTAATTTTTGTTCAAGTAGGTTTGTATAGGCGAACAAATCACCACCTTCTTGTATGCTCGCTTGTGTAAGTTCAAACATGTGTTCAAGTTGTGGCAGTGTTTCATTGTTCAGTATATTATAGATAGTGCGTGCCTCCATGAGTTTGGCATACATACTCTCTACTTCACTTTGTAAGGAGGACTTAAAGTCCAAAGAAGCACTGGCAGCAGCTAAGACTTCTTTACGTGCAGCTTCTGTTTTAAGCTTTTCACTCCCATAAAGTGGCAGTGATGCCCCTATGGTGATGCTGGCATAGTCGTTATAGTCAGAACGATTAAAATAACCCACTTTTACGTAAGGGTCAGGTGTTGTATCTAAAGATTGTATCTCTTGGTTGGCATCAGCAACACTTTTTTGAGACAAACGCATTTGATACAGGGGGTTATTGTTAATTCTAGCCAAGTAATAGTGCAAACTTTTAGGGTTTTTCATAGCTAATGTGTCAGAGACATGGTTTACTTTACTCTGCACAAGGTAAGTAAGTCTTGCTTTTTGACTTTTTAAAATAGACTGATACTTGGCGACTTTTATTTTCACTTTTGTGAGTAACAAAGAGGCATTCATACTATTTGTATGGCTCATACTGTCAGTAGAGGCATAAGAAGTATAAAGTTTTATATTTTGCTCTGCTACTTCTATATATTTATGCACTATATGTATGCGAGCTTCAAGTTCTTTGATGGTATATGCCGTCATACGTATCTCTTCTGCAAGTTTGACTTTGGCTGTATCTAAAGAGTCTAATATGACATTTTTTTTAGCTTGTGTAAATGTCTTACGGGCATCAAGTTTTCCAAACCAAGGAAACTTTTGCTTTACATTAAGTACCTGATATTGCATAGGCTCTAACCGTCTATTGGTAAAATCATTAAATGGCATATCACTAATGGTAAAAGAGACATCAGGATTTGAAAAATTTTGTGAAAGTGAAATTTGTTCATCCATCGATGAAAGTCTGTGTTCAATAGTTTGTAAAGAAGGGTGCTTCTTCATAGATGTGTTAATAAGGCTTTGAATGCTCGTAGCATGCACTAACCCGATAGCCACAGTAGCGAAAAACAGTATACGCATAGGTATCTCCTAATTTATAGTTTATGTATAGTATAGAAAATACGTGCACATAGTGTGTATGTGTGTTATTTATCAGTATTAGTGTCTATATGTATAAATACCAAGAGAATAACTAGGTATTAAAAGAGTTGTTAGAACAACGCTATATAAGGGCGTATTGGATGAACTAATAGATGAATTTTAAATTTTAATCATAAAACCACTAGATTTACTTGACAATTAAAATACTTTCTGTTATAATACGAACATAAATTAAATGAGCACTTGTAAAAACCCTAGAACATTTATACTTTGGACAAGGGCATTGCACATTTTTAGCTATTTGTTGTCTCCCCTATATTGTTAATAAAAAGCTAAAATGTCAATGTAGTAAATCACTTCTAGGGTCTTTAGAGGTGCTTCTTTAATTTCGTTATTAACCTGTCCAAAGGAAACCATTATGGCTCAAGTTTGTCCCATATCTACAAGAAGAGTCGATTCTAACATGGTTCGTGTCATATCTTTTCAAGTCGCATTATTTACCACTATTTTACTTATCACGCAAGAGAGTATCTTTGCTTTGGTTTTACTTTTTGATTTTTTTATGAGAACATTACGTCAGTCTCAGTTAAGCCCTTTTCAAATCATAGGTAACTTTGTCTTGACGGGTTGGGGCATTGCTCCAAAACTATGTGATGAGTCGCCTAAAAGGTTTGCACTCTATATGGGTTTGGTGACTTCACTGTTTCTTGTAGTGTTTTATATTGCAGGATTTACAACATTTGCTACGGCAATTACCATTATTTTATTAATTTGTGCATTACTTGAAACTTTATTCGATTTTTGTATAGGATGTAAGATATACTACGCAATTCAAGTAGGAAAAGGTTTTTTTAATCATGGTAGGAATATCAAGTAAAACAATATACGCAATCGCTGCACTCAAAGAGTTAGGCTCCATAGAAGATAACGCAGTACTTAAGATAAAAGACATTGCAACCAATGCAAATATACCTCAAAACTTTTTAGAACAAATTCTGTTGGAACTTAAAAAACAAGGGTTATTGCTAAGTGTTAAAGGTGCACATGGTGGCTATAAACTTGCCCGTAGCCTTAAAGAGATTACTCTGAAAGATGTGGTAGTAGTTCTCGAATCTGATATTTTTTCAGATATTTACCAAACAGATAACCCCGCACTTCAACTTTTTTGGGAAGATTTAAAGCAAAATATCTCTAAAGTCTTTGAAATTCCTCTCTCTGAACTTAAAAATTATGAGTTAAAAGCCACCCAAACACTTAATTATTCTATATAGGAAACGTAACATATGAACAACACTACAGATTTTGATTTTTTTAACACACAACTGGTACATAATGTCGGCAATAGAGTAGGACCCATAGCCCAAACCATCACCCCTTCTGCTGCTTTTGGCTATCAAAATGCCGAAGAAGCTGAAGGTATTTTTTCTGCTACGGTGAACAAACCGCTTTACGCAAGAGTGGGTAACCCTACCAATGGAAAATTAGAAAGCATTGTCGCGGAGTTTGAAGGTGGCTTTAGTGCCATTGCTACTGCTTCGGGTATGGGTGCTATCTCTATGGTATGTACAGCTTTTTTAAATGCTGGCGATGAACTACTGTGTATCGGTGGTTTTTTCGGTGGTACATACTCTCTTGTCAATGAAACCTTAGCGCGTTTTGGCGTGACAAACAGTTTTTGCGAAGTCGATGACTTTACACACATAGAAAACACACTCAAACGTGGTGTCAAGATGGTCATCTTCGAATCTGTAGGAAACCCAAGTTTGACACTCCCTGATGTACAGCGTATCATAAACCTTTGTAATCAGTATGAAACCGTTGTCATGATAGACAACACTGCAACCCCACTACTTTTACGTCCACTTACTATGGGTGCAGATATTGTGGTGCATTCAAGTACTAAAAATATGTCTGGACACTCAGCAGCACTTGGTGGTGTGGCAGTGTTTAGAGCAGTGAAAGAGGAGGGTGACAAACTTCTTAATGCAAAGTATAAAGATTTACATAAAATAGTCAAAAAGATGGGTAAAAAAGCCTTTATTCCTATCTGTAAAAAACGTGCCATTCGTGACTTTGGTATGACTGCTAATGCTTTTGGTTCATTTATGACGATGGTAGGTGTAGAAACCCTTGCGTTACGTGTGGAACGCATCAATCAAAATGTAGCAAAAGTGGCTGCACTTTTAGATGAGAAGTTCCCTGAGGGTGTACGTGTAAACCACCCTTCGTTAGCATCTAGTCCTGACCATGCACGTTATGTGTCTGACTTCCCACAAGGATGTGGACCATTACTCAGCATAGACTGTGGTACAAAAGAGAGAGCATTTACATTTTTAAATGCTCTCAAATTAGTTATACTCACTGCAAACATCGGTGACAACAGAAGTTTAGCATTGCACATGACCAGTACGATTTACGCGGATTTCGATGAAGAAGCACGCAAGTTCTTAGGTGTACATGAAGGGCTCATCAGAGTCTCTATAGGGTTGGAAAATCCAGTGAGTGTTGCAGAAGACTTTTTACAAGCTGCCAATGCACTCTAAGTTTTACACTTTTTTCGTACCTTTTCTCTTTTTATTGGCTTTGTGTGTTTCACTCGAAGCCAATGGTAAAAAAGAGGCACTTGCTTACCTCAATAGTACTCGTGTTGCCTCTGGACTCATCCCTTTTAGACAGAATTCTTTTTTAGAAAAAGCAGCGACTTCTCATGCCAAATATATCATTAGAAATCAAATCAGTGGACATACAGAAAAGAAGGGAAAGTACAGCTATAGTGGACGAAAACCGTCCCAGAGAGTAAGAAATGCAGGGTATGGATCTAGTTTTACTATGGAAAACGTCTCTATTAATGCAAAAAATGAACATAATGCCATAGATACTCTTTATTCCGCCATCTACCATCGCCTTGTTTTTCTAAACATGGAACATGATGAGATAGGGCTAGGTTCTTACAGTACCTCTAAAAAACGCCGCTTAGTACGTGCATATGTTTATGATTTTGGTGCATCAAGTATAGTTAAAATGTGCACAAAAAAGTATAAGCTCATACCAAATACTTATTATACCAATCATGTTTGTAAAAAAGATGCCACAGTGATACCTTGGGGTATTTATAAGTCTAACTTAGCAAAAATAGTTCTACAAAATCCTGCTGTGGTATGGTACCCATACCCAAGTCAAACAGAAGTTTCTCCTGCCTTTTATAATGAATCTCCAGACCCTTTACCTGGCTATAAAGTAAGTGGCTTCCCCATCTCTGTACAGTTTAATGAATCTAACTATAAAAAAGTAAAGTTGCTAAAGTTTCGTCTTTATGACGAAGATGGAAAAGAAGTAAAAAAAGTAAAGATACTCCAGAAAAAAAATGATAAAAATCATCTTTTTTCTGCGTATGAGTTTGCCCTAATGCCTTTAAAAAGACTAGAATACCATACCAAGTACAGTGTCTACTTCTCAGCACTTGCTGATGGGAAAAAAGTAGAAAAACGCTGGGCATTCAAAACCAAAAGTTTTCAAGATAAATTCTATAGATTAACAAAAAAAAAGAAGAAATTGACTGCGAAAAAAGGGGAAACACTTGTGCTTTATAGTGTGCCTATGAGTAAAAAAGATGTTTTAAGAAATTACAGTGCAAGAGGTGGTTTAAAAGTTTCTTTTTTAGACCAAAATACATTAAAGATACACTTTACCCGTAAAGGTAAAGCCACCTTAAAACTAAGCAATAAAAGAACCGTTTCCTTTGCTATAAAGTAGCTTTCAGTCCATTAAAATAGCCACGCAAATGCATCATGCTCTTTGCTGCAAACTGTTCCATAAAGCTTTCTAGTTTGTCTTTTTCTTTCCACTCAGGTTTTTTAACTTTTGCGAGTTTGATTAAGTCTGCTTTCGCAGTACTTTTTACACCAATAGCATCAATAAGTCCTGCGTCTTTAGCCCGCTTTGAAGAGAAGATATGGGCATCTGCGTAGCTTTTGTTTTGTGTAACGTCTAAACCTCTGGCTTCTGCCACATCTGCCACAAAAAGTTCATAGGTATCTTTCGTGAGTCTTTCAAGTTCTGTACGTTCTTCTTGTGTCCATTCTCTGGTGGGTGTACCTGCTTCTTTGTAGGTACCTTGTTTTACGATTTGCGTTTTTATACCTATGGTTTGCATGAGTTCTTCTATGTTGGCACTCTCCATTATCACCCCAATGGAGCCAACTATAGAGCCAGGATTAGCGATGATTTTGTTCGCATAAATGGAAGCATAGTAGCTACCACTTGCCATGATGCCAGAGGCATAAGCTACAACAGGCTTATGTTTTTTGAGTTCTCTGATGGCATAGGCTATCTCTATGGAAGGAGGTACTGCACCACCAGGGGAGTCTACGTTGAGTAGTACACCTTTGATGTTTTCGTCTTTTTGTGCAGTTTCTATCTCTTTGAGTATCGCATCTGCAGACATGATGGGACCTGTGAGTTGTATCTCTTGTAAGTTTGCAGTGTTTAGTTGGGTGGAAGAACTTGGCGTGAGTACCACAAATGCGATAAGTAAAAAGAGCATCCCCATAAAGTGTTGACCTATCCATTTGATAGCAGTTCCGATGGTTTTAAACATGTTGTTCTCCTTCTATGTAGAGGGCTGAGACCTCTTTGGTTTGTAAAATACACCAAAGTGCCAACTCTTCAGCACGTTTTGGTGATTCGTTCAGTGTAACTATAGCAAAGTCTGATGCTTTTCCTTCTTCTATCTTTCCACAATTGAGACCTAAAATGTCAGCAGCATCTGCCGTGACAGTCTGGAGTAGTCGTGATGCCAGTGCATTGATAGGGGCTTGATGGTGCAACATAAGTGCGGCTCTTAGCTCATCAAAGATACTTAGTGAATCGTTAGAGCTAAGACCATCGGTTGCTACACTATAGGGTTGTTTTAGGTTTTCTATAGCAAGTCTACCACATCCCAAGTAACGGTTACTACGAGGGCAGTGGGCAACACTATGTCCCTTTTGTGCCAAATAGTCTAACTCAACTTGGTTTGCCTGTACACAGTGTGTAAAGTGCGTAGGGTAAGTGTCAAAGGCATACATAAACTCTTGTATGTTGGTTACAGGTGTTTCGGTGCTAAAATACTTTTTAAAGAAGCCTTTGAGTTCTCCTTCTCCATGCTCCAACCACTCTCTTTCTGCTTGCGACTCCAAAAAATGTGCAGAGAGTGGAAGCGTATGTTCTTTGGCAACATTTACAGCCTTTTGCAGGATGATAGGATGCACAGAATAGGGTGAGTGAATAGCCACAGCAGGCGTAATGCGTGACGAGGCTTCACAAGACATAGAGGCTTTTACTCGCTCCATAAAGTCACCGTAGAGCATATCGGCATACTGTGCATTAGAGCCTATAAGTTCGTTGAAAAAGACCACTCGTTGAGGAGTTTTTTCACATACTTCAAGCTCATTCCCAAAGCTTGATATGGCACCAAACGTAGTGATACCAGAACGCATCATCGCTTCACATTCTTGCATCATCACCGCATTGTCACAGGCACTAACCAAGGCTTCTCTATGTTCTATAACCGAGTCCAACCATGGCATAAACGAGCCATATTTGAGCGAGGTTTTGTTAGCTGAAAACTCCAAATGCACATGGGTGTTGATAAACCCAGGAAACAACACAGAGTTTGGCTCAGTGTTGATGATGCTGGCATCAGGGTATTTGCTCTTAAGTACTTCCAGCGTATCCACTTCTTGTATGGTATCTGTAAATGCCACAGCCCGATTGGCTATGAAACCTTCGGGGGTGTAGATAAAGTCTGCACTAATAATCTTCATTATTTTCCTTCTTATTCTTATTATGGTTATAGTGACGAAGCTGGTCGGTGCTTCTCTTCTACAAGTTGACCTGTAATGTATTTATGCAATATGCTTTTGATAAAAGTCTGGTATTTTAACCCTTCTTGTTCCGCTTGAGCTTTAATTTTTTCAAGTTCATTTGAAGAGATTCTAATATTCATTTTAGTCTCTTCTTTTTTAACAAATGCTTTAGCTGTCTTTTGTAAAAGTTTACTATTTTTGTTGTTAGTTTTTATTTGTGTTACGTCTATGCCATTTAACGAATCCATTAATTCTTTTTCTTCAGTATCCATATAATTATTTTTCATCTGTTTCCTCCAGTATGTATTTGAATCTTCTGTCTTTAAAGATGATTTTTAAAACAAACTTGTCACCATCCATCACATAGGGAATACAATCAGGAGACTTTTTTCTGCAATTGTTTCAATTGCCAATTTAAAAGTTAAGCTTCTTTGTTATCGTAAATCAATTCCGTATTATAAGTATAGTACAATGGGTGCACAAAGTCAATTATTTTAGATAAAGGTCGACGAGAACGCTTCGGTTTAGACATTTTAAAAACAGAAAATGAGTTGTAATAGTGTATAATCCCTCATGCCATTAAAAAAAATATTATATAAAATAAAACAACTAAAAATCCTAAATGAAACTATGATAAAGACGCTTTATAGCTTTAGCAAAAAAAATATTTATACGATGATGGGACTTACAATAGTCGTCACTTTTTTACTCTATGATGAACTGAAAAATCAAATCATCTGGTGGGGATTTTCTGTATTCTTTGTCTTGGGTGTTCGTTTATATATTGTGCATTTATATAAAACGTATCAAGATAAATATTCGCTACGCCAATGGTACTTACTGTATATGGTGCTTGCGTTTTTAACGGCTTTTTCATACTCCTCTTTGAGTTTTTTATTTATATACCAAGTTGATGTATATTATCAATTATTGATTATAACTATCTTGCTAGGGCTTTCTTCTGGTGCGGTTACAGCATTTGCGACCGATTATAGGCTTGCTGTGGTTTATCTTGCCATCATTCTTTTCCCCCTCATGGGTAGCATCGCTATAACCAATACAGAAACGAGCTATATGCTTTTGATTGCCGTTATTTTGTATTTTATGGCACAAGTCGGGATGATAATCCGTACCTATGAAGATGAAGTGGAATTTAGTGCGTTACAGTCAGAGCAAGAGGTGTTGGAACAACTCTTTAAAGAAGCCCCACTTGGTATCTTTATGTTTGATGAACAGCTTTGTATCACAGAGTGTAATGAACAGTTTTTAACGATGTTTGAGCAGGAAAAAGAAGATATCGTAGGGTTAGACCTTACAACATTACCCGATAGTAAGCCTCTTGAATCTTTTAAAAAAGCACTATTGGAGGGTTCTCAGTCTTATAGAGGACCTTATCTTTCTATCAAAGGCATTTCTTTTTGGGTGGAAGCAAATATTTTTTCGTATGACAATAAATTTAATAATCCCAAATCACGAAATAGAATTTTCCACATCCTAAAAAATCACTAACTCTGAATCAATAGACGAGAGGCAGGTGGTGTTTCTATGCAAAGTTACTACCCTGAGTAAGAAATACCATTTTTTCAAGAT
>JALUYL010000017.1 GCA_027012955.1 Sulfurovum sp. | reverse complement strand
GAAAACTCTATGCGTACACTCAAAATTGATAAAAAGGCATTGCTTGAGGATATAAGTTATGCAACTGCCGGTATTGTTGAAATAATTGAAAGACAACTAGAGGGATACACTTATATTAAACTCTAGATATATATTTACATTTTTTTTACACTTTCATGCTATTATCTTCTATTCAAGATGAAGGAATAAAAAAATGAAATTGTTAGTAAAAGGGATGCTTTTTGCATCATTGATTATGAGTGGAACTTTAGCAAATTCTGTAAGCAAAACAGATAGTATAAAATCCGAAAGCACGCAAAGTGCCAACGGAGATATAGAGATTATTACTTCAGAGAATAGTGATGGTAAAATCACGCCCAAAAGTATCGAAGAAGCCTTTACTAAAGCTGGTTTTACTGTTTCTGCTAACAGAGATATGAACGGTCCTTTCGTTAAACAGTTTAAAGAATCTGGATTTGATACCTATAACCTGTTTACTTTCTACAAAGCAGATGCTGTTTTAGAGTTGGCAAAAAAATATCCTAATGTGGGACTCTTTGCTCCTATGAGTATGTCTATCTATACAAAGAAGGGTGAAAAAACGATTTCAGTCTCTTCTTTAACGGTTGCTGCCATGGCTAAAATCATGAAAGCACCAAGTGATGACAAAACATTACTTGCACTAAGAAAACTTGTAAAAGAAATACTTCAATCTGCCTTACCAAAAGGTACATTTACGACACCGAGCTATGGCATTCAAAAACCAAAGGGTGAACTTGTAACTACTTTTACTATGGAGATGGATGATGAAGAGTGGGAAGATGAACTTGATGAATTTAAAATGGGATTTGAAGGTGAACTTGCACCCCATGGATTTGTTATCGCTGGATTTAACAATCTTGGTGATGAATTTGACGATGCCAACTACGAAGTATATGATTTTTATGAAGTGTACTCTATCTGTAAACTACCCGTCATCTACACTATTGCAAAAACACACCCTGAAGCTGGTGCATATGCGCCTTGTTCACTTTACTTAAATAAGAAGAAAGGCAACAACCTTCTCACTGTTGCTTTTCCTTCTGTCTACAACTGGTTAAGTTCTATGTCTATAGAGGATAAAAAGGATATACAAACCCTAGAAGCAGCACAAGAAGGTATGAAAAAGATTTTAAATGGACTTACAGAATAATAAAAAGGATTGACTGTGGGTATGCCAAGTATGCCAGAACTACTGGTGAAAATTTTTCATTTGTGTCCTATGATTAGTTTGATTTTTATAATGAAGCACTCTATCTTAATCTAACTCTCTTTACATTTTCACTATAATCACATATATATTTCAACGCTAGGTGAATGCTATGATAGACTTAAAATACCTCCAAAATAATTTTGAAGATGCTTCTTCTAAACTGCAGAAAAAAGGTGTAGACACTGCTATACTTGAAAAGTTACAGGAACTCTTTACTGCGCTTAAAGCTGCCAATGCTACATTGGAGTCTATGAAGGCAGAGCAAAATAGTATGTCTAAACTTTTTGGGCAGTATAAAAGAGAGGGTAAAGACATCTCTGAGCTTAAAGCTAAAGTAGATGCCAATAAAGAAGCGATGGTTCCCGTACAGGAAAAAGCGCGTGAGGCTGAAGAAGCACTGTATTCTGTGGCATTGGCTATGCCAAACTTTCCTGATGACTCTGTGCCTGAAGGTGCTGATGAAGAAGACAATGTAGAACTCCGAAAAGTACTGGAGCCTAGAAGTTTTGACTTTAAACCTAAAGAACATTGGGAACTTTCGGAAATCAATGGCTGGATAGACTTTGAACGTGGGGTGAAGCTTGCAAAGTCTCGTTTTGCCATACTTAAAGGTGAAGCATCTAGACTTGAACGTGCATTGATTAACTTCTTTCTCGATACCAATAGAGCAAAAGGCTTTGAAGAATACTCAGTTCCTTTTATAAACAATGCTACTATGCTACAAGGGACAGGGCAGTTACCAAAGTTTGGTGATGACTTGTTTAAGATAGAAGATGAAGACTTATATCTCATTCCTACCGCAGAAGTACCTTTAACCAATATGTATAATGACGAGATACTTTCTGAAAAAGAGTTACCACTCTTAATGACAGGCTACACCCCATGTTTTAGAAAAGAAGCAGGAAGTGCAGGGCGTGACACAAGAGGTATCATACGTCAACACCAGTTCAATAAAGTTGAGATGGTAGCCATTGCCCATCCAGATAAATCTGAAGAAGTATTTGACCTTATGGTACAAAATGCTTCAGATATATTGACGGCTCTTGGTTTACCTCATAGAGTAGTTGAGCTTTGTGGTGGTGACTTAGGTTTCTCAGCAGCTACAACTATTGACCTTGAAGTATGGCTTCCTGGGCAAAACCAATACCGTGAGATATCTTCTATCTCAAATACCAGAGATTTCCAAGCGAGACGTGCAAAAATACGTTTTAAAGATGGTAAGAAAAATAGACTTGTACATACACTCAATGGTTCAGCTTTGGCTGTGGGTCGTACGATAGTGGCTATTATGGAAAATTATCAAAATGAAGATGGAACGATTGAGATTCCTGAAGTACTTAAAAAGTATATGTAATCTAATGGGTATTTTTATTTGATATAAATACCCATTAGCCAACTCGTGGCATTGTTGTTCTCTTCATTTTTTTAGAAAAAACGAAGCAAAAAAGCGTCGTCCCTCTCAAATCGCTTCGCTTTCAAGGGTGTTCGGAACGACAATGCACGCTTACGCGTGATTTGACAGGAAGAGCAGTTTTTAAACCGTCTTCGAACTATCACTATACCGTGACTTCAATTTCCCTTCCATACTCAAATAAGAGTTTAAAGCACCGATATACGCTCTAGCAGAGGCTAACATAGTGTCTATGTTAAGTCCGTGCCCTATGATGGCTGGTTCACCGTTGAAGGAGACTTTTACGGTCACAGAAGCCAAGGCATCTTTACCTTCAGAAACAGATTTTACTTTGTAATCTTCCAATTTTCCATTGTATCCTGAGATACGGTCAATGGTTTTGAAGACAGCATCGATGGTACCTTCACCTATGCCTGCTTCGATGATTTCATTATCCTCTTTCTTTATCTTTACCGCAGCACTTGGCACACCGTTTGAACAGTCCATTAATTGTAATGAGATTAACTCATAGATCTGTGTGGCTTTGGTCATTTCGTTGGTGACTAAGGCTCTCAAGTCATCATCGTAAATATCTTTTTTTCTATCAGCCAAGATTTTGAAACGCTCAAATGAGGCATTTAAGGCTTCGTCATCTAAGGTAAAGCCCAATTTTGACAATTTATCTTTAAAGGCTGCGCGTCCTGAGTGTTTACCCATCACCAAAGTATCATCTTTGACCAACCCTATACTCTCAGGTGTAATGATTTCATAGGTCTCTTTGTTTTTCAACATACCATCTTGGTGAATGCCAGACTCATGTGCAAAAGCATTTTTCCCAACGATAGCTTTGTTTGGTTGTGGTTCTATGCCTGTTATGGTTGCTA
>JALUYL010000016.1 GCA_027012955.1 Sulfurovum sp. | reverse complement strand
TGAAACCTAAATTGACTTCTTTTTGGTTCGTCTTACGTTCTTCAGTCTCTAGTTTTTGACTCACTGCTCTTGGAATACCTGGCATCCAACCTGTGATTTTTTCATTTTTGTCATAGACTCTTAGTTTAGCTAAGTGGTCTTCCATGATTTCATCATCAGTGAGTGTACATTTACCATCATATATATATCTGCTTATCACAGAAGCTGCACGTCTGGCTTGTCCTACAGCATTTACAATAGTCATTGGTCCATACTCACAGTCACCTGCAGCAAAAAGTCCATCTACAGATGTCATATAGTCTTTACCATTGGTTAAAATGGAGTTCCATGACGTCATCTCTATGTTCCACTCTTCTGGTAAGATTTGTGTGTCTAATGCTTGTGATACTGCTGGGATTAAGTAATCAATATCAACTTCAAAATCGCCACCTTCTATCTTCACAAGTTGCGCTCTTCCACCATTAGGGTCAGGAACAAGTTCAAACTTATTGACTTTCAGCTTTGTAAGCTTTTCTCCATCATCAAAGATCTCTTCAATCGCAGAGTGGAAGATAAACTCAACACCCTCTTCAACAGCTTCATGGTACTCTTCATAGGTTGTGTTACGAATAATCGTTTTTTCATCACGACGGTAAAGCATAATCACTTTCTTCGCACCCTCTCTGATAGAACATCTTACAACATCCATAGAGGTAAATCCACCACCCACACAGACAACTACTTTGTCTTTGAGGTCTTCTTCTGCTGAAGAGCCTATGCCATATTTATGCCATAGGTTTACCTTGTCTAGCATGCTTATCGCACCCCAGTATCCTTGCATATCAGGGTTTTCATTGGCTGCACGTACTTTCTTGGAAAGTCTCGCACCAAATCCTAGCATCGTTGCATCATACTCAGCGTGTATCTCTTTGAGACGTTCCGCATCTACTCTATGATTGTTAGTAATGCTTACTGTTGGCATCTCTAAGACAAAGTCAATATCTTTATTGTACTTATCTACAGGCATTCTGTACTCTGGTACACCTACGGCTACTTCACCACCATTAACGGGAAGCTCTTCAAAGATATCTACTTGAATACCCTCTAAGGCTAAGTAATATGCAGCTGTAAGTCCTGCAGGCCCTGCACCGATGATAGCAACTTTTTTACCATCATTTCTAGGTGGTTTAGGCTCATGCGGATGTAACCAAGGCACTTCATGGTCTGTTTCATAGTCTGCACCGATGCGCTTAAGCTCCATAATAGAGATAGGCTCATCAAGGTTTGCACGACGACAGGCATCTTCACATGGATGCGGACAGACACGTCCACAAGTGTGCGCTAGAGGCATCGTTTGTCTCGTTGCTGCCAAAGATTCGGTAAAGACCATATCTCGTACACCCTCGATATATGCAGGAATATCAACATGTGCTGGACACATATCTGTACATGGTGCTGTTACTTTAGCAATGTACGAAGTGTCACCATTGTAATGTTTAGAAGGAATCTGAGCATCTATACAAGTATCAAACTGATCTTTGTAGTGCTCTATCAAATCTAAAATAGGTTTAGGAACTGTTTTTCCTATCTCACACTTAGAGGTTACCATCATTGTCTGGCTTATCTCTTTTAAGTGTGTGATGTCATCATGAGTTCCTTCACCACGTGCTATTTTATCAAGCAGGTCATAGAGGATTCTACCACCCCATCTACCAGGTGCACAACGCCCACATGCTTCAGAGTACTCTTGGTACTGAGCAGCATATTGGTTGGCGAGTTCAACAGCATCTATATCTTCGTCGAAGATGGCTACACCATCCCAACCTATAAATGCTTTTGAACCTGTGTTACCATGATAGGTTTCGGGTAGTTTGAAACCCGTTGCAACCCACTCGTCGGATGGTTTATCACGGTTGTCGATAAACTCATCCCTCCAAGTGGAAAATACTACGCCTGACACTACTCAGCCTTCTCTGCTTCAGCAGCTTTCGCCGCTTCTTTCTCAGCAAGTTTTTTTGCTTTTTCTGCTTCTTTTTCAGCAGCAATCTTTGCCGCTTCTGCTGCTTTTTCTTCTGCCTCTTTTTTAGCGATAGCAAATGCCTCAGCACGTTCTCTACGTGTCTCTTCACTTACTTTTTTCACTACAACAGTCCAGTCAACTTCATTGAACTTCAATGAGTTCATCAAGTCATGCCCTGATGCTTTAATCACATCTGCAGATTTTTGAATAGAAGAAAAGTCTCCTACTTCAAACATAAAGATACCTACTTCATCAACTTGAATACCTTTATCTATCAGTTCAAGCATTCTGTCATAAAAATCGTCTTTTAAGTGTCTTAAATCATATCTCTTCATTATCTATCCACCTCTCCAAATACGATGTTTGTTGTACCGATAATCGTAACAACATCTGCAATATATGTACCTACAAGTAACTCTTGTAGTAAACCTGTATGGAAGAAACTTGGTGCTCTACATTTTAATCTATAAGCATAGGGTTCACCTTCAGATTTAATGTAGAAACCAAGTTCACCTTTTGGTGACTCTGTTGGTACGTATACTTCACCTTTTGGTGGTCTCATACCTTGAGTTACAAGTACAAAGTGTTGCATAAGTGCATAGTTTTGTGTCATTATCTCTTCTTTAGGTGCTGAGATGTATTGAGGTGCGTGTGCCATAAGTTGTGGCTCAGTCTCTTTATACATAGGAATGAGTTGCCTTAAAATACGTGTAGACTGTCTCATCTCTTCCATATAGAGTCTGTAACGTCCATATGAGTCACATCTGTCTGATGTTGGAATGTCAAAATCAAGTTCAGGGTAAAGTTCGTAAGGTTCTTCTTTTCTTACATCCCATTTAATGCCAGATCCTCTAAGCATTACTCCTGTACAACCCCAAGAAAGTGCATCTTCAGCAGAGATAACCCCTACATCTTCCAAACGCATTTTCCAGATTCGGTTTTGGGTTAAAAGTGCTTCATATGTATGTTCTACTTCAAAATCTACTTTATCACAGAATGCTGCAAGGTTTTCTAACCAACCAGCAGGTAAATCTAGTGGTACACCACCGATACGTACCGCTGAATGCGTCAATCTTGCGCCACAGTAATCTTCCATCAAGTCCATTGCAAATTCACGTTCACGGAATGCATAAAGGAATACTGACATCGCACCGACATCCAGTGCATGTGTCGCCACAAAGAAAAGGTGGGAAATCACACGGTTAAGCTCAAGAAGTGCTGTTCTAATCACTTGCGCTCTTCTTGGTGCTTCTATCCCAAGGAGTTTCTCAACTGCCAATGCATACGCATAGTTGTTAGAAGTTGACGCAATATAGTCAAGTCTATCAGTCGTTGGTAAGAACTCATTGTATGTCATATTTTCAGCCATTTTTTCGATACCACGGTGTAAGTAACCGATATCTGGATAGGCTTTTACTACCTGCTCACCTTCAAGTTCAAGAACAAGTCTTAACTGACCGTGCGCAGAAGGGTGCTGAGGACCGAAGTTGATAACCATTGTATTGTCATCACGCTCAAAATTGAGGTTTTCAAAAAATGGCGTTAATTTATTGGATACTTGCATGCTCTCCCCTATCTTCTTTC
>JALUYL010000015.1 GCA_027012955.1 Sulfurovum sp. | reverse complement strand
CGTGGTCAACGTGACCGATTGTACCGATGTTTACGTGCGGTTTCGTACGTTCAAATTTTTCTTTAGCCATGCTTTTCTCCTAGCGTAAATGTTTTATAAAGGCAGTATTATACCCAAATCTTCTTAATCTGTGTTTAACCTATATGGACAGGAGTATAGTATACATACTACACACTTGTCCATACGTGGTTGGTAATGGTATTTCTGGAGCCCATAGTGAGACTTGAACTCACGACCTCTTCCTTACCAAGGAAGTGCTCTACCCCTGAGCCATATGGGCAACGTTAAAATTTAAAGGACGCTTTTTCGGCAAAGCCAAACAAAGCTACGCTAACGCTGTGTTTTCCTCAACGGAAAGTTCACGCGACTAGTCGCTCTTAAATATTTAGTTTATAAGCAACTATAAACTTAGTGTCAAATTGTTATGAGTGTTTGTTGATTGTAGGTAATGTGAAGTTGTGTAAATAGTGCATTCACATCAGCTCCCAGATCAATATACCATGTGGAGCGGGCGAAGGGATTCGAACCCTCGACAGCCTGCTTGGAAGGCAGGAACTCTAGCCACTGAGCTACGCCCGCATAATGGTTAACATGGTGGTGGGTGAAGGATTCGAACCTTCGAAGACGTAGTCAGCGGATTTACAATCCGCCCTCGTTGGCCACTTGAGTAACCCACCATAATGTTTATAATCAAATAAGCAAAACTTTAAAATAAAATTTTGGAGATATTTAATTTTTTTCTGGTCAAACACTGATAAAAATTTCATGGAGCTGGTGAAGGGACTCGAACCCCCGACCTGCTGATTACAAATCAGCTGCTCTAGCCAGCTGAGCTACACCAGCACCATCATAAAAAGCCATTCCGCTTTAAATGGACGGGAATTATAGACAAATAGATTTTAAATGTCAAGGTTTTTTAGTAAAAATATAGTAATTTCTTCTTTTTTAGGTAATTTCTATAGAATAGCACCATCAAAATACGCTAAAAATAGGCATACTCATGAAAATCTTACTTGCTCCAAGTGAAACAAAAAAATCTGGAGGAGAACTCCCGTTTAACCCAAATGCACTTCTTTTTCAAGAATTAGCTCCCCATCGCATGAAACTTTTACATACATACATCAATGTTTTACAACAAGGTGACATGCAAGTACTCTCTAAAATGTTTGGCATTAAAAAAGAAGTCGATATACTTAAACACAAAAGAGATATCATTCATGAGCTTACGATGAAAGCCATAAAGCGATATACAGGCGTTGCCTTTGATTACCTTGGGTATGAAAAATTAGATACACAAGCACAAACCTACATAGATGATAATGTCATTCTCTTTTCAAACTTGTGGGGGCCTATTAAATCTTCAGATTTAATCCCTGAGTATAAACTTAAACAAGGGGAAGCCGTAGGGGAAATAAAAACTGAAAAGTTTTACCACGAACACTCTGCGCATCTGATGGAAGCATACCTTGAGAATGAAGAGATACTAGACCTACGTGCAGGCTTTTACGACAAATTTTACAAACCCTCAAAGCCCTATACAACGCTCAAATTCATCAAAGACGGAAAAGTTGTCAGTCATTGGGCAAAAGCCTATAGAGGCATTGTACTACGTGAGATAGCAAAAGTTGGTGTTACTTCCATAGAAGCATTTATGAAGCTCCCCATTGAGGGTTTGAGTATCCATGAGATACAAACTAAGAAGAATAAAACTGAGATTATATATAATATAGATAACTAATTTACGCAACATCCAAGTCAAATCTATAATCAAGTAAATGTGGCTTTTTTTGTAACAGTTCAAGAAGTATCATAGTTGAACCACTTGGATGGCGTAAATCTTGTTCCCATTGTCTAACTGATGATACACTCACATTTAAAAGTTTTGCAAAGACTGACTGGCTAACCTTTAATGTTTTGCGTATCTGCAGTATCTCAGATGCAGAAAGTGAGACTAAAGGCATCTCTACCCCTAACTTATCTAACTCTTTTTTAGTAAATGAGACTTCTAAGTTTGCCTCTACCATATCTGTAACAGTTGATACTATGGCTTCATTTATTCTTTTTCTCATTTTCTTCTCCTATCTCTACAAATACTTTTTTCTCTATGGCATTTTTAAGTGCTTCATCACTCAATGCCAATATATCTTTTGATAATGTCTTAAAATTTTTAAGTTCACTGGCTGACAAACTGTCTTGTTCTTTTTTCATAAAACCATACACCATCACAGCACTATCGTTTTTTTTATAGACTACTATAGTCCTATACGCTGAACTCTTACCACTATGCTCTAACGATACCCTAACTTTATATAACCCTCCTCCAAGATTTGCACTCGAAAGATTATTTTGCATATCATCTATAGCTAACAGGAGTCTCTCATTTGAGAGTTTCTGTTTCTTTGCCCATTTAGTAAACCATTTTGTTTTTAACTTTTTCATATTTATTATACCTCATTGTAGTATAGTTGTCAATATTTTGTTTAATAGTTTGATTTTAGCAGAGAAAAAATAGAAAGCGTAAAAGTCTGTCAAATTGACATGTTTTCTCAAACTTAAAAAAGATGTCATATTTTTTATAAATATGCTACACTAAATAAAAAGTAGGCACCCCATGAAACTCCCAAGTGATGATACACTCTCAAAGATACTTATATTTCTTCTCGCACTCATGGTAGTTCTTGGTATACTTTTTGATACAAACTACAGTTAAAAGGAAGTAAGGTATGAAAAATGTATTTGTAATGGGTGCAGATTTGGGGGATGGTTGGGCATCTGATAACAAAGATGTACCTCAGAAGCAACCCTCTAGTGACATCAAAGAACCTAACAAACACCAACTTCACTTTGCCAAAGAGAAGCGTAGAGGGAAAGTTGTGACTATAGTCAAACCTTTTTACTTGGCTAAAAATGACTTACAAGCATTGGTCAAAATGCTTAAAAAGAAACTGGGTACGGGTGGTACGGTAAAAGACAATAACTTGGAGTTTCAAGGGGACATACCTGATCAAGTGCGTAAACACTTGGAAGCACTTGGATATACATTTAAAAAGTAAGTTTATGCTAACCATACTATTTATTTGCCTATTGCCAAAGCATACAACACCATATCATCATTACCTACAAATTCATTGACCTCATCATCATAATAGGCACCTATACCTGAGCACCCTATCTGCATGTACTGCGCAGCAACGTAGAGACGCTGTCCTATGATACCTGCTTTTTGATAGAGTGCCTGATAGTTTTTTGCTTTGGAGGTTAAGAAAAATGCTACGGCTCCTTGCTGTGAAAGTGAGTACTGTTCCAAGGAGAGATACCCTGCTTTTCTTGCAAAGTCACCATATGCCAAGTATGCACCGTCTTTATAGAGCCCTAAAGGCATATCGAGGACACGATTAACAACAACATAGATAGATACTTCTTCATCACAATCAGAGAGTATAGGCTGGTGTATCATCTCCATAATATAGTTAAACTGCCCTTTTGTAATAGCCCCTTCATTAAATCCACGTTGGGAACGACGAGTAAACAGTGTCTCTTGAAGCTTAGTAGTATTGTAGGTGAATTTTGGTGCTTTGATTTGTCTTTTACATGCTTCTAATGCCATCGTCTCATGGTACGCCTGTTCTATGAGTTTGTTTTTTTCAAAACTTTTGCTCCCATCTACATAAGGGAGTGCAAATTCTATGGCATTCACTTCACTTCCATGTATAGGTACTGCCATCACGGCTCCAGCCAAAAACCACTCACGTTCTTCAAAACCAAACATACGGTTGAGCTTCTCTTTGTCTATGGTGTACTGCATCTGCACAGCGTGAGGGTTAAGAAGAGCCGCAGCTTCAATACTCCCTAGCAAGTGCCCTGCATCTAAAAGGCAGTAGCGTAATGCTCGGTTTTTATACTTCCATGAGGATCGGTAGTAGATAGCTGAGACCAAAAACAAGTACCCTCTCATGGCTGTTTTAAACCCAAAGTAAGGCTCTATCCCCTCTTCTTCACTTATCTCTTGCAAGAGTGTCAATGAGGAGCTGCTGACTTCATAATGGTAGATGCCATCTTTTTTTCCTTCTACTCCACGTACTTGAAAGTAGAGCTCATTGGGGTACAACGCACCTGCACTTGGGTTGATACGTAAATAATACTCACCACTGGGGTAACTCTTTTTTGCGGTCAATCCTGCAATATGGTAGAGAAAATCATCTTCTTCCTCTTCCAAATTCAGTTTAAATTTTTGAAATGTTTCTGGGTAATTCTTGTAGGTACTGGGCTGGTCTTCCCAAGATAAACGGTTTGGATTCGTGCGCACAGAGTTGTAGGAGTGTTTTGTTGTAGCGTGGTACCAGTACATTAGTCAAACATCTCACTATGCACTTGCTTAAGGTTTTCTATCTTTTCACATGCCTCTTTAAATAGACTATAATATGTAATCGTCTCTACACACAGATGCTTATGTCTCTCATACGAGGCAATAACCCTTTGTGCCTTATTTTTCACATTGGCTCTCTTGCGTTTAATATGTTCAAAAGTAATCGCCCCGTTAATGAGTCCTTTAACCAAGTTCGCCAAAGGGTCTTTTTTTAGACGTAAAGGATGCCATGCTTCCTCCAATACCTCATGTGCTTCAAAATATTCTTCTTCATCAAGAAGTTTCATATAGTTTTTTAATGCACCTTCTAAGTCATCATTCATTGTAAGCATTATTTTACAGCCTCGTTTATTTTTTCAATCAGTTTTGTTATATTTTTATCATGTGCAAAACACATTGTGGTTTTACAGGCAAGATACTCATCACTCTCTTCCACAGCGCTTAAAAGGAAAGGATACTCCACTTTATCTAGTTTAGATTGTGCGATATGTAACTTTTCTCTTTTTGCATGAATGATAATATCTCCTTCTTCTAGTCTCAAAAAAGTATGAACCAGTTTAGAAGCTGACTCAGGATTTGTCTGAAGTATGCCTCCTATGTTGATAAATGTATCCTTAACGATAGCACGATATTTAAGCGTATCAGTGAGTGATGCCATACGAAGAAGATTGTTCAACATCACGGACAAAGAAGAAGTGTAATATCTGTCATCAAAATCTGCTTCAGCCATAATGCTATCATCACTCAAATACCATCGTTTTTCTTTATAAAATGTATCTATTGCTTTATCCGTCAATAACTGTGCAAGTTTCAAATACTTATTGTTATACGTCCGTTCATATCCAGCTATCAAAGCATCTATCAAAAAGGCATAGTCTTCAAGTAGCGCTTTTTGTGTAGGAGGCTTCCCTAAAAGTGTTTGATGGTAAAGCACACCCTCAGGGTACATCAACTTCAACAGAGCATTCATTCTTCTATTTGCTAAAGACACATATTGCTTATCTATTTTTGAAGCTTCAAAAAGTGCCTTTATCATCATCGCATTCCAAGCAGTATTTATTTTTTTATCGATAAAGGGAAAAGTACGTTTGGTACTTACTTTTTGTAAATAGCTCTTAAATGCTTCTAATCTAACGGGTGGTTTTTCTCTTGTGATGTGTGGCTGAGAGAACTCCCCATCTATATTCCCATCTTCTTCTATCCCCATGTAACGTAACACATCTTCTATCTCTTGTGCTTTCCAACCTTGTTTTTTCAACGCACTTTTAAGTTCCAAATATTCATAGATAAAATAGCCGCCTTCTTCCCCATCAGAGTCTGCATCACTCGCACTCAGATATATACCTTCTTGCATATAATGTTTTTCCATCTCTGCGATGCTCTCTTCTACTACTTTTTTGTACAGTGTATCCCTTGTCATTTCATACATTTTCACATAAACAGCAATGAGCTCTGCATTGCTATATAGCATCTTTTCAAAGTGGGGTATCTTCCATTCACTGTCAATGGTATATCTAAAAAATCCACCATTCACTTGGTCATAAAGACCACTTTGCGCCATTTTTTTGAATGTCACTTCTGCCATATCCCATGCTTTTTGATTACCTGTTAACCTCACTATATCCAACAACAAATCCAACTTGGATGATTCAGGAAACTTGGGATGTATGGCAAACCCACCATTACGCGCATCATACTGTTTTGCGATTTCAGAGACTACTCTTGATACCAATTTATCATTTCTATCAAGTTGCAAACTATTTTGACTCTTTTTCTTTTTATGTTTTTCTATCGCTTCTTTTAGAGCAGAAGTATCTGCATTTAACACTACAAAAGAAGGCAAAAGAGATAGTAATCCCTTTGAACCATAGCCCTCTTCTTTAGGGATATACGTTCCCATAAAAAATACCTCTTTGTCTAACGTCATAAAAATACTCAGTGGCCATCCTCCACGTTTACCATAAACATCTCTATAGATTTCTTGATACTTTTTATCTATTTGAGGATACTGTTCTCTATCTACTTTGATGGATATAAAATCATCATTGAGTAACTTCGCTACAGAAACATCAGTAAAACTCTCCTCTTCCATCACATGACACCAGTGACAGGTACTGTACCCAATAGAGAGAAATATCAGTTTATGCTCTTTTTTAGCTTTTTCAAAAGCCTCTTTTCCCCAAGGATACCAGTTGACAGGGTTGTGTGCATGTTGTTGTAGGTATGGAGAGTGTTCTTTTATGAGGAAATTGGTGTAGTGTTGTTCTGCCCTCAATAGTATCGATAAAACTATCAAAAAAAATATTTTTTGCATCTCTGTCTCTTTAGTGTATAATAATCCTAATATACCATAAAGTGATACCTATGACCAAACAAGAAAAACAAACTATCAAAGAAAAAATAGAAAATGACATCATCCTACTTACGGGACAGATAAAAGAGTTGGAGGAAAAAGTAAAACCCATCTCTCCAGACTGTGGATTAGGAAGACTCACTCGCCTAGAAGCAATGGGCGAACAACATGTCAACAATAAAATCTTAGATGAAGCAAGAGTCAGACTCACACGTCTTAACAATGCCTTGCAACGCATAGATAAACCGATGTTTGGTATCTGTATAGAGTGTGAAGAGAGTATCGGGGTTGGACGTATGTCTATACGTCCTGAGAGCGTAAGGTGTGTGGAGTGTGCGAATCTATTATAGAACGTCATTAGAGCAAAGCTCACTTACCTACGCTAACGCTGTGTTTCCTTCAGCAGGAAGCTCAAGAAACTAGTTTCTTTTTACAGACTCTCTATATTCCCTACAACCTTACCCACAATAGTCACCTCCTCAGGAGAAATAGCCTGAGGAGGGTACATACTGTTATCTGAGATAAGTTCTATCATCCCATCTGCACGCTGTTGGATACGCTTAATAAAAAGTCCTCCCGTAGTGGAAGCAATGAAAATACCATTTTTATTGATATTGGTTTGTTCCCTATCTACAAAGACAATACTTCCATCTTGTAATGTCGGCTCCATAGACTCTCCATCTACATGTATAGCTTCAAGTTCTGTATTTCCCAACCCTACCATGTTATGCATAATCTTCTCATCTATGCTAATGGTCTCAAAGTTTTCATCAAACACTTCTGCCCCACCCCCTGCACTTGCACGGATGTCAGAAAAATAACGTACTTGAAAAAACTTTTCCGTTTCAGCCTTAAGCATATCTACTGCCTGATCAAAAAACAGCCAATTTACCGATATCTTTTTCAAAGCACAAAACTCTAATATCTCAGCATAAGGGATAGAATTTCTCTTTTTCATCGTTGCAAATGTTGCATGAGGTATATGTAAAGCATCTGCAACATCTTTATCAAATACTTTTTTACCTATAAGACTCTCAGCAATCACATCTTTTAATTTATCTATCACTTCACGTAAAACAACCATTTTCACTCCTTTTTTGCTATCTAATAAGTAAGTATAGTCTATTTTTCTTAAAAAACATGACAATTTGACATGTTTTTTACTATTTATAATACTTTTATGTACAATTTGACAGTTTATTACTTAAAAGGATTTAAAATGAGTTATTCACAAAATAAAGAGTTATTAAGTTATGCAATGAAAATGGGATGTAAAACAGCAGCAGATTTTGCGATGTTTTTAAAAGCGAGAGAATCTATCCTCTCACTTTAAACTGTTAGCCAAAAAGTAGAACAGTTACCTCATCACCAATCTCTTTTGATTTATCATCTTCTGATGTGACTAAGAGTGCTACATCGTCAAGCATGTTAGTGAGTATGGCAGAGGAGCCTACTTTTTTACCTTTAAAGTCTACATAGTACTCACCTTGAAGTAGTGAAGCATTACATGCAGTAAATTCTGCTTTTTTAGCACGTTTGACAAAAGGTTCTTTGAGTTTTGCTTTGACCTGATGTAAACTTGATTTACCTTGTTGTAACTTTTCTATGAGAGGCACAAGGTAAAGCAGCGCTGTCACTGTAGAAGAGTACGCAAATCCAGGTAAGCCTATAATGAATTTATCATCTTTACGCGCTACCATAATATGCTGTCCAGGTTTGACACGCACCCCCTTAAAGACTACATCGCATCCTATCTCTCGAATGACATCTTTCACGAAGTCAAAGTCTCCCACAGAAACACCCCCTGTAGTCACTACAATGTCAGACTTCTCTAACGCTCCCGTGATTTCTCTTGTAATCGTCTCTTTATCATCTTTGATACACCCTAGTTGTAAAGATACACCATCATATTTTTTTACTATCGCTTCTAAGATGTAATTGTTCGATGAACGTATCTGAGCATCATTCGTTTGCTCAACTCCTAGTTCAAGTAACTCTGAGCCTGTAGAGATGATGGCTACTGTAGGCTTCTCATAGACCAATACATTAGCAATGTTCAAAGATGCCATCACCCCAATTTGAGGAAAATCTATCTTTGTGCCTTTAGGAATAAGCAACTGCCCTTTGGCATAGTTTTCTCCTGGTTCACGTACAGAAAATCCTTGAGGCACTTCCTGCTTAATAACTATCTCATCACCCTGTACTTCTACATTTTCTATGGGGATCAGTGTATCTGCACCATGAGGCATAAGCGATCCCGTAAATGTTTTTATACACGTTCCGCCTATCACTTCTTCTTTGAGTGCAGAACCTGCGGGGTTAATGCTTCCTACTTTGAGCGTACCCAAAGCCATATCTTCATGGATAATGGCATAACCATCCATCGCAGAAGTAGGAAACTCAGGAGAGTTATGGTCTGCTACGATATCTTCAGCCAGTACATACCCCAAGGCATCTACTAGGTAGAGTTTTTTTGTTTTATAGTTGTCTATCTCAAGATTTTTGATCATCTCTATAGATTCATCAAAATGAAGCATTTAAAAGTTCCTTTCTCCGTAGGGGGCGATTGCTATCGCACCTTTACTCAGCCCTTATGGCGAAATATTATTTTTACAGAAGTTGTCTTATGTGGTGCGATAGCAATCACACCCTACGCAAGCAACCCACTACCACACATTGGTGTACTTCTATCAGCTGCATAAATACGCTCACCATTTTTCACATCATACTTCCAGATAGGGGCATTGGCTTTAAAATCCTCTACAAACTCATCTATGAGCTCAAGTGCTACACGGCGCTTAGGGGAAAAAACAGCAGATACATAGGATGACGTATGTACAGGTACATCACCTATAGAGTGTGCCATCTTCACGACCGCACCAAGCGCCTTGGCTTTTTCCTGCCATGCATCAAACCACTGCTGTAGTACAGGCTTATAGATGTCGAAGCTAAGTGCTTCTATGTCATCTTCTGCACGTATAGTACCCACAAAAGGAATGTACGCACCATAGTTTGACTCTGCCTGTTCATCTAACCATCTACCAAATATCTCTTTGGTATCAAGTGGACCATTATAAAGCTCCACTATCTAGCCACCACACACAGGAGGTAAGATGGAGACTCTGTCACCATCTTTAAGTGCTGTACTAAGGTCGTTTACCATCGTGTCATTAAGTGCTACAGCACACTTGTCCAGCCACTGTGTAAGTGTACTGTCTTCTTTTAACTTTGCCGATACATCTGCAAGGGTTGCAGCTTCCATCTCCATAGGTGCCTTACCTATGGGACCTAAAAATTCTACTTTTATCATAAAAAATTCTCCTATATGACTAGTCATATGAGCCAACTGCTGAAGTTAACTCAGCGTTAGCGTAGTTTTATCGAACGCGTTCGAAAAACGTCCTTTAATGGTGCGATTATAATTCTTGTTTGGTATAATCATGCTTAAAAAGGCATGGGTATGTTATTTGGTAGTATTAGTTATCTTAACCTCTTACCCTTTCAAGTTTTCTTAAAACGCTACATCTCTAACAATGCAGCAAGCATGTCTTTTCACTACAACCGTGCCGTCCCCTCCACTATCAACAAGGCACTCAAACGTAGAGCCATCAATGCTGGCTTCATCTCATCTGTGGAGTCTCCAAAGTGTAAATGCACAGACTTAGGCATCATCGCCCATAAAAAGGTTTACTCTGTTCTTCTACTTGAAGGCGACAACCAACCAGACCCAGCTTCTGCAACATCTAACCAACTTGCAAAAGTATTAGACTTACGAGGCAAAGTCCTTATAGGTGACGCTGCACTCAAATACTACCTAAGTGGAGGAGAAGGGTTAGACCTTGCCGAAGAGTGGTATAGCAAAACAGGTTTACCTTTCGTTTTTGCAAGACTCTGTTACAACAGACATAGTAAAAGCATAGAAAAACTGGCACATCGTTTTGCGAAGTCCAAAGTCAAGATACCTCAATACATTTTAAAACGTGAAGCAAAAAAAGGAGGGATTACTCCTAAACAACTTACCTGGTATCTGGAGCATATTTATTATGAGATGGATTGGAAGGCGAAGCGGTCTTTGAAGTTGTTTTTGTCTAAATAAATTAATGAACATAAACAATATTATATCTATTCATCTAATTTTTTAATCAAATCAATTATATTATTTCCTTTTCCTGCCGCCTCAATATATGCAATGTATGCCTGATAAGAATCATGTATCAATTGGTTATATGTTAAGATTCGAATACCCTCAATTGCTAAAGATTGCTTTGATTTTTCTTCTTCTTCTAAAGTATCCCAATCTGTAGGTTTTTGCCCAATAACACATACTGCTTCAATAGGTTCATTTCTATCTATGTCTTTAAGTTGTTTTTGCAGTCCTTTAATATATTTTTTTACTTGGACTCTCAATGTATCAGAATCTATGTTCACTGAAGCTCTTTTTAGTTCTATTATAATATGCTTTCCGCTTGTCTTCCTATATTTTAAGTCCATCCTACCTTTCCGCTCATCTGGTGTCAGTTTTTCAGAAATTTCATCAAATGCCTTATGTACATTTTGTTCTATGAGAGGATTTTCCGTAGCTCTATCCCAAGATGGATCAAGTAACCATAAATGATTATATAAATATTCTTGTAAAACTTTCTCTAGTTCATTATGGTCAACTTTATCTTTAAGTTTATTAATTATTTCAACTCTACCTCGTGTAATTTCGTAATATAATGTTTTTTCAATCTCATCAAACTCTGAAAACACCTGTGTAAAAATTTCAAACTGGTCAATATTTATTTCTTCTAGGCTATCCAAGGTATCAGCATACCTCATACTTTCAAATGCCAATATACCATGCTTTAGAAGCTGTTTTTCATGTTCTTTATCTGTTGTTATTTGATTTATTTTTCCAAATAATTTTCTTGCTTTTTTCTTCGTATCACCCTTTAAATTACCAAACCATTCTTTAATCGCTGGATGTTTTAGTGCTTCATCGGTTCCTTGTTTGCTTTTATACTCTGCTCTTTTTTTTGCAATATATTTTAATTTTTCATAAATAAAACTTTTTAATGCTTTATATCTAGGATCATTTTCTATGATTTTTTGTCTACTTGAAGTTGCAATATCATCTTCATTATCAATATCTAAAAAATTTGCATGTATTTCCCCAAAGAGATACTTAGTATACATTCCACCTTCTCTAAATTCTTCTAAAATATCTTCTTGTCCCATTTTATCTCGAACCATTACAACAATTTTATTTAAGTTGTCATCTCCATCTTGAAGTTCTCCTGATTCTTTAACTAATCCTAACCAACCCGATATTTTATATTCTTCATCATCAATCTTTATAATGTCATCAAACTGTTCAATTTTATCAAGTTTTTTATCATTACAATAGGTACTATACTTTTTACTTTCATCTCCAAAATACCATAGATACTCTATTTTATAAAAATAATCTCTATCTGTTACGCTAATATCTTTATTGTTGATCTTTACATTAAAATTATACTCTTTACCTATAACACTAAATCGTCTGGCTATTCTTGTTTTTAAGAAAGATTCTGTAGTATCAATATTCTTTTTCAAGTCTTTTAAAAGAATCTTGGTTCCTGAATCAAATGTTATATTTTCGGGATTAATTTTTTTAGGATGATATGCTTTTTCTTTTTCTTCAATTGACTTTTTAATCGCTTCTACATCTAATTCAAATGCATTCAATTTTCCATCTTTTTTACTTGTGATTTCTATTCTATTTGCAATAGAAAACATCGAAAGCTTTCCAATACCCTTTCGCCCCATTACTTTACGTTTATATTTTGGAGTTTTTGTAAACTGAGACTCTCTTTTGGTATAACCTACTTCCAAAAATTTTGTATTAATGTCTTCTAGTGACATCCCAAATCCATTATCCTCAATTATGATTTCATTGTTTTTAGAATCTATTGTAACAGTTACTATAGATGCATCCGCATCCCAAGCATTAGCAACTATCTCAGATAAAACTGCAGGTACATTACTATAAAGATTTATCCCCAAATGATTTAATACATTTAACCCGATATTCATCGTATAAATATGTGCCATTATGCCCCCTTTGATGTTTATGCTACATCATTAATATTTGATTGATACTTTTTAACATGTTCAACAATACTTTTACCAATTATCTCTCCAAGCTTTACAGGTACAGCATTACCAATCATCCTTGCTATTTTGCCTTTAGGTATTGGTGTGTGTTTAGGAACAAACTTATAATTTTTAGGAAATCCTTGGAATATTGCACCTTCTCGTAATGAGATAGCCCTATTTTGCTCAGGGTGTCCAAAACGCCCATTTCCAAAACCTGTAAATTGTGTAGTCATTGTTGGTGCGGGTTTGTCCCATTCCATACGACCGTATACTCCTTTAAAAGTTTTTCCTGTATCCTTTGTATGGCAATCAGCTCTTAATTCTTTAGGCCAGTCTTCCCATGTTCCACCAGCAACAGAGTTTTTTATTCGCTTTATGTTTAAATCAGAAAGTAATGCACATTGATGTAATGGATCTTTCTCGTTTATTTCTCCTGCTTGCAAAGGTGGTAATTTTAAAATTGCTGTTTTTACTGTTTGTTTTTTTACTTTTAATTCTTTGGTACTTAAGAGAGAAATATTTCCAAGCCTTGAGGCAAGTAAAACTAATCTCTTTCTATTTTGTGGCAAACCATAATCTGCTGCATTAACAACTTTATGATAAACATGATAACCATTTGCTTTTAAATCCGATACAAATTGATGAAATACTTCTTGCTTTTCGAGACCTGGCACATTTTCCATTGTGACCAAATCAGGTATTGTTTCTCTTACCAATCTTGAAAATTCAAGTAATAACCACCATCTATTATCATTTGAACAGGCTTTTGTATTATAAGTTGAAAATGTTTGACAGGGTGCACATCCTGCCAAAAGTTTATAAATAAAATCCTGTTCATAATATTGTTCTATTTCTTCTTTCTTTAAATCAACTACTGATTTCAATAAAAACTTTGCTTTGTTATTTGCTTCAAACGGGTATTTACATGCTGGTTCAATATCTATGCCCAATTTTACATCAATACCAGATTTTTGTAATCCATGTGCCAATCCTCCTGCACCACAAAACAAATCTATTGCATTGATTTTAATATCCATTTTTATCATCCTAATAGAAGATTATTTTATAAATTATATGAAAAAATACTAAAGTACTTGATTAAATAGTAGCGATAGCCTTCTCAATTCGCTTTATCGTCTCATCTGTACCTAAAATAGCCATCACTTCATCCATACCCGCACCTGTCATACTTCCCATGAGGCTAACGCGTAGAGGCATACCTATCTTACCAAAGCCTATCTCTTTTTCCTCTACTATTTTTTCCATCACAGCATGATAAGCTTCTTTGGTAATAGGTTGTGCAAGTGCTAGCATATCTGCGAAAGTAGAGAGTATCTCTTTAGCTTCACCCTTAAAGGCTTTTTTCGCTGACTTTTCGTCATAACTCTCAGGGGCTACAGTCAAAAGTTTGACTTGCTCTGCCAAGTCCACAAGGGTTTTTCCTCTCTCTTTGGTTGCAGTAAGGATGATAGAGGCTTTTTCGTTACCCTCTAAATCTACACCAAAATCTTTAAGCAGTGTGATAAGTTTCTCATCAGATGCTTCTTTGATGTAGTGGGCATTGAGCCAAAGGAGTTTATCTAGGTTGTAGTTGGACGAACTTTTGTTAATGTCATTTGGATCAAAAAGGTTTATCATCTCTTCTAAGCTAAATATCTCTTGGTCACCATGACTCCACCCAAGACGTACTAAAAAGTTTAGCAATGCTTCTGGCAGGTAACCCATAGTCTTATAGTCCATCACATCGGTTGCACCATCACGTTTAGAGAGTTTTTTACCCTGTTCATTGTTTATCATCGCAACATGATAGAAGTTAGGTAGCGCAAATCCTAAGGCATTATAAATCACTATCTGCTTAGGCGTGTTGTAAAGATGGTCATCTCCACGGATAACATCGGTAAGTCCCATAAGTGCATCATCTATAGCTACCACAAAGTTATAGGTAGGAGCCCCATCTGCACGTGCGATAACAAAGTCATCTACCTCTGTAGCCTCGACAGAAAATTCACCTTTGACACCATCTTTAAAAGAGATACGACCCTCTTGTGGTGCTTTGATACGAATAACTGGGTCAATACCCTCTGGAGGCGTACCATCAAAATCACGGTAACGCCCATCATAACGTGTACGCTCTTTTTTTGCCATCTGCTCTTCACGAAGTGCTGCGAGTTCTTCTTTTGACATATAACACTTATATGCCTTACCCTCTTCAAGCAACTGGTCAATATATTTTTTATACAAATCAAAACGTTTGGACTGATAGACTACCTCACCATCGTGACTCATTCCTACCCATTCAAAGGCTTTTAAGATGGCATCTTTAGCCTCTTCAGAGTTACGTGCCATATCTGTATCTTCGATACGCAAAAGAAATTCACCCTTGTTGTGCTGTGCTGTAAGCCAAGAAAAAAGAGCCGTTCTTAAACCACCAATATGTAAATATCCTGTAGGAGAGGGTGCAAAACGTGTGACTGTCATAATAATAACCTTGAAATAAATTATGTGATTGTAGCTAAAATGTGGTTAATACTTTTTGGTGAATGAGGTGTGTGAAAAGATGGTGCGACAAACATCGCACTCTATCCTCGAAGAGGACGCTTGCGTTTGCGATGTGCAGGAGTGCCATTTTTTAACACTCCGAATGATTAGTTCTTCTTTTTAGACTTTGTTTTTTTCTCTTTTTTGGCTTTAGTCTTTTTTGTTTTTGTTTTCTTTGTCTTTGTTTTTTTAGACTTGCTTTTCAACTCTTTATTTTTTTCATCCGTTGTTTTGATCTTGCGTTTTTTAAGCGTTTTTGCTTTTGTATCTTTTTTTGTAGACTTAGTCTTTTTAGCAGTTTTTTTCTTCGTTGTTTTTTTAACTTTTTTTACACCATCACTAGACTTCACGCCACGCTTGATGTTATCCGCCGTCTGCTCACCGATACCTTCAACTCTTTGCACATCTTCAAAAGATTTAAACTTACCCTTTCGTCTCTCTTTGATAATAGCAGTAGCCTTCACTTCACCAATACCGTTTATCTCCATTAACTCTGCCTTAGATGCACCATTAAGTGCAGACAAACTCATACCAAATAATGTTGTAGCACCAAGTACCAATACACTCACTATAATTTTTTTGAACATTTTGTTCCCCTATATGTAATTTTTAGTTATATTTAACTATAACAAAAATATTATATCTAAGTTTCTCTTGTAAACTCGGGGACTATCTTTTGAAGTGCTTTTACCTTGTCTTCTGTTTTCAAAAGCGATTCAATATCTGCATTTAAAATATCTATATTATACACCGTAGGACTAGCTATAAAGATAGACTCATATTTTGTCTTTTGTTCACTTTCATCGAGAAGCAGTTCTTCATACAGTTTTTCACCTGGGCGCAAACCAGAAAAAGAGATAGACACTTCCTCTTCCTTACCATACAGTCGTATCATCTGTTTTGCCAAGTCTACTATCTTGATAGGCTCTCCCATATCAAGGATGAATAACTCTCCACCCTTAGCTATAGTTGCCGTTTGTAGCACCAATTGACATGCCTCCGGTATAAGCATAAAATACCGTGTAATATCAGGATGTGTTACAGTTACTGGTCCACCTGATTCAATCTGCTCTTTAAACTTAGGAATGACAGAACCACTTGAGCCTAGAACGTTACCGAAACGTACTGCAACTATCTCTGTATTTTTAGCATCCACATTACTAGCATATAATTCCGTTACCCTCTTGGTAGCGCCCATCACATTTGTTGGGCGTACCGCTTTGTCAGTAGAGATAATAACCAGTTTTTCTACCTCATATTTAATGCTCACATCTATCACATTTTTAGTACCTAAAACATTATTTTTGACGGCTACTGCTTGGTTATCTTCACAGATAGGCACATGCTTATAGGCTGCTGCATGTATCACAATATCTGGTTTCACTTCTTCAAAAAGACTTTCTAAGGTTTCTTTGTCTGTAACATTTAAAAGTTTCAATCTCGCATCTGGTACCTGCTGCCCAATCTGATACAAGTTATACTCACTACTCTCCACCAAAGTCAAAACCCCCGCACCAAAAGCACTACACTGCCGCACAATCTCCGACCCAATGCTGCCACCTGCTCCCGTGATAAGAATAGATTTATTTTTTATAAATTTTTCTATAGATAATAAGTCTAGATCTTTAGGATGGCGGGCGAGGAGGTCTTCAACGGTTACTTTTTTTAGTTTTTTCTCTTTTTTATCTACACTCACTACACGTATATCATACAAACCTAAAACATTTAACTGCTTATACAATCGATGCATTATCTCTTGATTAAACTCTTTCCCGATAATCACTGATTGTATATTTTTAGACACGATGACTGACTCCAAGTTATCTAGAGTATCCACCTTAATATTGGATACATAACTATTAATAACCATTGCTGAATCATCAATGATGGCAGAGATATTAAAGTCATTTTTCTCTTTTAATAACGTTTGAGAAAAAGGCGAAATCCCTATAAGTAAGGTTGGTGTAGATTGTCTATTATCCCCCGATTCTACAATCAAACGCTTAGCCATTCTAAAAACACCAATAAACATCACCGATAAAAACAAGTCTATAATCAATACCGAACGAGGGAAAGGAGTAAACAGTTTGGGTAAGATATAATAAATAACAACAAATAATCCATACGCAATCACATGTGCATAAATGAGTTTTTTTGCCTCAATAAGAGAAACAAACCTCCATGAAATACGATAAATATTGAAATAAGCTATTGCTCCAATTTTTAAAGTAAGCAAAAAAATAAACACGATAAAGAATTTATTCATATATTGAGATTCTATATGAAAATTGAAACGAAGGTTATACGCTAGAAAAAGTGTAGCAAACGAAATCACTATATCTACTATAAGAAAAAATATAGTTCGTTTAAAAGGACTAGGACTCATCATGTAAATTGCTTCTTTCTCTCTATAAAGTTAAGTATAAGGGATAATACTAACATATTAGTCCCTAAAATGATTAACGGGTGATCCCAATAATACAAGAAAATAATGAATACTATATTGATACTTCCTGCATACAGCACAATACGGCTAGGGATATATCCACTTTGAACTAAACGCTGATAGGCATGCTTTTTATGTGCCTGCGTTAGTTTTTCCTTATTTCTTGCGCGACGCATAAGTGTAACCGTGGCATCTAACCAAAAAAGAGACAAGAGTACCATCCAAATATAAATGTTTCCATGAGTAGTATCTGAAAAAACAAACACTGCAAAGATAAATCCCAATGTTGCAGACCCCACATCTCCCATAAATATACTTGCTTTATGCCAATTAAAATACAAGAATCCTACACTAGCCATGCTAATCACAAGTCCCATCGGATTACCAAACAACACATAAATACCAATACCTACAGTCACTGCTTCCATGCCTGCATATCCATCGATGCCATCAAGAAAATTATATAAATTAGTAAGCCATAAGATAGCTATAAATGCAATCATATTTAACCAAACTCCAGAAAGTTCGAACACTATAAAATCTATATGATTAACTCCACCTAAACAATACAAAGCACTTATCGCGGCCATACTTTGTACCAAAAACCGTACTTTAGAAGAAAGGGTATAGATATCATCCAAAATGCTTATCAAAGCAATAGGTATCGCAGTCAATAGTGCATAAAATAGATGTGTATCTACACTCTTATAAAAATAAAGAAGTCCTATATAAAATACAATAATAATCGCTACACCACCCCCTCTAGGGGTGGGGACAGTATGAGAACTTCTATCATTTGGTATATCTAAAATATCTTTTTTTAAACTATACCAACGCATAACATAGGTACCCAACAAAGAGAGTAATAACAAAAAACCGTATATCATTAGATCTTCAATTTATAAATCTTACTATACGGCGAGGAGACAACCAATTCAAACAAGTTTTTGTCATATTTACCCAAAATAAACATTTGAACATACATAGATTTAAATGTCTCCGTATCCATCACGATAAAACGATTATAACTTTTCATATAAACCACCACAAAATCACCCCCAGCATGATAAAGTTGAGACTGTAACTGTATCTTACCATTTTGTGTATTTTGAGTCACTATAAAATATTTAACATCTATCTTTTGTTTTCCTAACGATATAGTTCCTTTGGTGGTATCAAAGAGAATTCCATTACGGAACTTTAAAATCCCTTTTGATTTTTGAACAATATTCGTTGGATAAAAAGTGATTTTACGCTTTTCCTTTCCTGTGGTTAAGTCTAAATTACCAAAGAGAGCGATTGTTGGGAATATATTTAACATTCGGTATGGAAGATATAAATAAATATCTCTCGTTTTTTTAGGTATATCATATGTGCCATCTTCTAATTCTGTCAATATCAAATTTGGATTTTTATCTTCTTGAGAGAATAACGTTGATATATCTGCAGTATAATTAGAATCTACATATGCTTCTATCTCCGTTCTACTTAAATTGGCTGCCAATTCTGATGATGATGTTTGAAGTATCG
>JALUYL010000014.1 GCA_027012955.1 Sulfurovum sp. | reverse complement strand
TACTTTGGAACAACAACAATGAGGGTGCATTTTTTCGTGAAGCCATCTTGTCGCTTGACACACTTAACGATGAAGCACTGCAAGACATTTTAGAGAACCT
The DNA here is from genome assembly GCA_027012955.1 of Sulfurovum sp. Classification (GTDB taxonomy): domain Bacteria; phylum Campylobacterota; class Campylobacteria; order Campylobacterales; family Sulfurovaceae; genus Sulfurovum. Next base: position 19,735 of record JALUYL010000014.1, on the reverse strand, counting down.
AGAAGAGGGTGAACATAGTGATATGCTAAAAGTTGCAGAATTTATAGGGGTCGTAGCAGATAAAGGCACACCTTGGGCTAGTTTACAAGTAGGTGAGTTAAAAGCGATGCTTTACTTGGCACTGGGTGACTATGAAGAAGCTTCGCTATGGGTTACATGGTGTAACCATATGGCTGTCTTCGATGATAACTGTGCCAAACTTTATAGATGTTTAGATGCCTTGTTGGAAATAAAATTAAATGAAAGAGATTTGGCTGACTACAAAGAGAGTTTAACGTTGATGTATTCCTCATCATGTGTAGATATTTGCTTGGATATACTTGCAAAAAAAGTGAAGTTTTATGGGCTACATTTTCCAGGTTTAAGTCTTGAAGGGTTTAACAAACATCAGTTGTTACTTGATGGGTATGCTAAAGTACATAAGGCAAAGAAGCGTGAATTTTCTACAAGCCTTTCATGACAACGTCATAGAGATACTCTACTTCATGGTCTTCAAAAAAGACAGTTTTTTTACTTTGAAAAAAGTCTAGTATCTTTTTTGTAGGCAGAGCAGGGGCATAGATACAGGTTGGATGTGCTGGTCTAAACGCTTGCATCAGCGCGATGTCCTCTTCTATGCGTTGTTCACAGATAAAACAGTTCTCTTCAGGGTAGAGTCTGCCTTCATACTCGAGTAGGGTGATGTAACTTTCACAGACGATGCGCTTTGGGTTTTGTTTGTCCCATTTTTTTGCAGCATTCAAGAGTAGGTCATAGTAAAAAGCGTCAAGCTCTTCTGCATCTCTCAGATGCGGTTCAAACTTCTTAATGAAGTTATGCCACATAAGCAGTTTGTTTTTGTCAAAAATCCATGGAAATCCCATGTGAGAGAGTGAGCGCAGTCTGGGCATAAAATGACCATCTTCTCCTTCTACTTCAAAATCTACCAGATTTCCCAGCTGAAGTATGGAGTGTCTTGCCCCAAAAAAACGGTAGTAAGTCCTGACCTCTGTAGCCGTCAAAACAGTAGCAATGGAGTCTTCATTTTTGGCTTTTTTGACACTAAGTATGAACCCTTTCATGATGGCTCGTTAAAGATGACTTAGCTCTCTCCCATCGCTCCTGCGTGGGAGTGTATATGAGACTAATGCATTTAATTGAACTATGAATTTTCGTATGTGTATCCCAACGAGGACGGAGGAGAACGAGAGAAAAATAGGTAGAGTAAAAATGTCTGTCATAAATTAAAGTTTATTGAGTAGTAAATGTGCATGTTTTGGTTTTATTTCAGATTTTAACGTTTTCATGTCTTTTTTGATTTCTAAAAAATCCATTTTATTAAGTATAAGAGAGGTTAAATAATCGATTGTTGATACCTTTTTCTCAAGTGTTTGTTTATAAAGAAAACTTTCCACAATCTTTATAGTCGTCATTACTATGCCTTTTAAAAATAATATATCTTTAGTATATCAAAATATAGCAAATAATAAAATCTACATTTGCAAACTTTAGGGCATCTCTTATGGGTACTCCCAATGCCATTACAGGTGATTTTGGATAATGGTACTGTAGAAGTATTGGCTATAAAAATACGATACTTCAAACCTCTGACTTTATGGAGCTTTATGCCAGATGATTAGTAGTTTATTTGTCAAAAATTATAAATATAACGAGTATTCTCATCATCTGTTAGATAAATTTTATCAGGTTTTCCATATACATCAATAATATGGTCTTCATTCATTCCGCACTTCATATCATCTAGTCCAACTCCAATATGAATGTTCAAAATGTTCTCCTAATGTAAAAAATGTCTAACCGTAGTAAAGTAAAGTGAAATACCGTGCTCATTGGCGGCTTCGATGACTTCATCATCTCTGATGCTTCCACCAGGCTCGATGATGGCTTTTACTCCAGCTTCTGCCGCGGCATCGATGCTGTCACGGAATGGGAAGAATGCTTCTGATGCCATAGCAGCTCCGCTTACATCTAGTCCCATCTCTTTTGCTTTTTTAAGTGCACATTGAGCAGCATCTACACGAGATGTCATACCCATACCTACAGCTACCATCGCAGAGTCTTTAACATATACGACACAGTTAGACTTCGTAAGTCCTGCGACTTTCCATGCTATTTCTAAGTCTTTCATCTCTTGTGTTGAAGCTGTGAGTTCAGACTTTTTCTCTGAATTATGTACTTCATTGTCACAGATGCAGTCTGAATTTTGGTAAACAAATCCACCATCGACGTGTTTAAAGTCATGAGAGTCTTTGCTCATTACAAGTTTAGTGCCACCTTGAGAGAAAAGTTTAAGACGTTTTTTCTTTGCAAATACTTCTAACGCTTCAGGCGTAAAGTCCGCAGCCATTACTACTTCTAAGAAGATTTCGTTCATCTTTTCTGCCATTGTTGCATCTACAATACCATTCACTGCTACCACACCACCAAAAGCTGATACAGGGTCACATTTAAGTGCTTCTACATAAGAATCCAGTAGGTTATCACGTAAAGCAAATCCACAAGGGTTACCATGTTTTACGATACATACAGCATTTTCATCACCAAAGCTTGAAGCGATTTTAAGAGCTCCATTTACATCGTTAATGTTGTTAAATGATGCTTCACCTTTTACTTGTTTGAAATTATCTGAGAAATGTGTGTCAAACTCGTAAAGTGCACCCTTTTGGTGTGGGTTTTCACCGTAACGCGTTTGAAAAGACTTTTTACCAGTAATGAACTGATATTCACCAAAACCATCGTTAAATCTACCGTTCATGTAATTTGCAATCATAGAGTCATAGGCTGCTGTATGCTCGAATGCTTTTATCATAAGTCCACGTCTAAACCCTAAAGTATCTTCTTTGTTTTCAAGTGCAGAGAGTACTGAACTATAGTCATTTGCATCAGTAATAATAAGTACATCATTGAAGTTTTTAGCAGCCGAACGTACCATCGTTGGTCCACCAATGTCAATGTTTTCAATAATCTCATCAAAATCTTCTGTACGTTCTATCGTCTCTTTAAATGGGTAAAGATTTACACATACAAGGTCTATTCCCTCAACGCCCAGCTCTTTAGCCTGTGCAACATGTCCAGCATCACCACGTTTATGAAGTATACCACCATGTACGTAAGGGTTAAGTGTTTTTACACGCCCTTCAAAACACTCAGGAAATTTAGTCACTTCATCTATCTCTATGACTTTTACACCCGCTTCGTTTAACTTTTTGTATGTTCCACCTGTTGAGATAATCTCCCAACCTTGTTTCTCCAACCCTGTAGCAAACTCTACGATGCCTGCTTTGTCACTTACGCTTAATAATGCTCTCATTTCTACCCTTATCTTATAAATCTTGTTCTATCGTTCTTGCAAATGTATTGAAATACACATCTTTTACTTTACTCAGTGGAAGTGAAACATCGTTTACTTTGACATTTTCTCCACCCACAGTACCAATGTTCGTTACTTTAATACCTAACTCCATTGCCATTTTTATCACTGATTCTGCATTGTCACTGCTTACTTCAAGTAATGCTCTACTTTGTGACTCATCAAAAATATCTCTGCTCTCATCTACGTTGAGTGATGCATCAACACCCAATCCTGAGACTGCTGCCATTTTAGAAAGTGCAATGGCTAAACCACCCACATTTACATCTTTTGCACTTAGTAGAAGCCCTTTTTTGTTCGCCTCTATCACAAGCTCCCAAAGTGCAAGCTCTTGCTTGTAATCAAAGCTTGGAAGTGTTCCAGCCGTTTCACCATGTAGTGCTTTAATGTACAAAGACCCACCAAACTCACTTTTGGTCTCACCTGCAAGTAACACTTGGCTTCCTTCTTCTTGGAAAGCCGAAGGAAGTACCTTATTTTCATCATCATTTAGTCCTACCATCGCGATGGCAGGTGTAGGGAATACTGAAACACCATTGGTTTCATTGTAAAGCGATACATTACCAGATACGACAGGCGTATTAAGCTCTAAACATGCTTCTTTGATACCTGCACAACCCTCTGCAAATTGCCACATTACCTCTGGGTTTTCAGGGTTACCATAGTTGAGACAATCTGTAATAGAAAGTGGTCTAGCACCTGACATCGCTACATTACGTCCAGACTCTACAACAGCCAATGCTGCACCTTTTTTAGGGTCAATATAACAGTAACGTGGGTTACAGTCTGAACTCATAGAAAGTGCTTTTCCATTCTCTTTAATACGTATACATGAAGCATCTAAGCTTCCTGGGTGTTTCGTTGTATTGGTCTGCACCATTGAATCATATTGATTATAAACCCATGCTTTATCTGAAATTTCTATATTTGAGAGTAGTGACTCATAGGCTTCTTGGTCATTGATAGCTTTAAAGCTATCTACATTTTTTGCATTTACTTCATCTAAGTATGTTGGACGTGCAATAGGTCTGTCAAGCACAGGTGCTTCTTCACTCACTGGTCCTATAGGCATATCGGCACATCTTTCACCATGCCACATAAGCTCCATTCTAGCTGTATCTGTTACTTCACCGATGACGGCAACATCTAGCCCCCACTTTTCAAAAATGTCTATGATGGCTTGTTCGCTCCCTTGTTTAGCACAAATAAGCATACGTTCTTGAGACTCAGAAAGCATAAAGTCATACGGTGTCATACCCTCTTCACGTGCAGGCACTTTGTCAAGATGCATGATCATTCCGGCCCCTGTTTTTCCAGCCATTTCAAATGCCGATGAAGTTAGCCCTGCTGCACCCATATCTTGAATACCTACAATGAGGTCTGTTTTAAAGAGTTCTAAACATGCTTCAAGAAGCAATTTTTCTGTAAAAGGGTCACCCACTTGTACTGTAGGGCGAAGTGATTTTGACTCTTCTGTAAATGAGTCTGAAGACATTACGGCTCCACCTAAACCATCGCGTCCTGTTTTAGAGCCTACATACATCACTGGATTACCAAGTCCTGATGCTACACCCAAAAAGATTTCATCTGACTTTACAAGCCCCAGTGAAAATGCATTCACCAAGATGTTTCCATTGTAAGATTCATCGAAACTTACTTCACCACCAATAGTCGGTACACCCATACAGTTACCGTAACTTCCGATACCATCTACCACACCACGAACGAGGTGTCTTTGGTATTTTGCAGTTTCAGAGTTGCCTTTAACTGTACCAAAACGTAAAGCATTCATGTTGGCTACAGGTCTAGCACCCATAGTAAAGATGTCACGTAAAATTCCACCTACACCCGTAGCAGCACCTTGAAAAGGTTCGATGAATGATGGGTGATTATGAGACTCCATTTTAAAGACAGCAGCCATACCATCACCAATGTCGATAACCCCAGCATTTTCACCAGGCCCTTGAATGACCCATGGTGCAGTCGTAGGGAAACCTCTAAGGTATTTGGTACTTGACTTGTAAGAACAGTGCTCAGACCACATCGCAGAGAAGATACCTATCTCTACAAGGTTTGGGTGACGACCATCTAATATACGTAAGATATCTTGGTACTCTTCTTTACATAGTTTATGATTTTTCAAAACTTCATCTAAATCTTCTATCGGTTGTGACATATGTAGCGTCCTTTGGGGCGTTTATTAAGAGTAGTATTTTACTAAAAAAGTGCTAAATAAGGCTTGAAAAGGTAGAATATGTCACTAAGAATTAAAGGGTACAAATGGATAAGATTTTACAGATGTTACAACTCCAGCAAGAACTTAATGATGCTACCAATGGTGAAGGTTGGGAAAAAGGCATCACTAAAAATGGTAAGCTTATAGACTGGAAGCGTTGTACTTACCTAGAGTGTGCAGAACTTATAGAGTCTTACCCTTGGAAACACTGGAAAAATATAGATGCCAAGCCTGACTATGCAAACATACAGATAGAAGCTGTGGATATCTGGCATTTTATTATGTCTCAAGGGCTTGAAGATTACAAAATGAAAAGTCTTGGGAGCATTGAAGATTTGGCTAAAGCCATACATGCACTGCCAAATTTCTCACACTTTACTGCAGATATCATACCTACAACAAAAAACTACTATGAACAGATAGAAGTGGTAGAAGTACTGATGAAAACACTTTTTTGTGGAGACTCTACAGAAGCACTTATGGAAGCATTTATAGATGTAGCCGTACAATCAGGGTTAAATATAGATGCACTCTATAAACTCTACGTAGGTAAAAATATACTCAATAAATTTAGACAAGACCATGGCTATAAAGATGGTTCATACATTAAGATATGGAATGGGGAAGAAGATAATGTCACGATGCAAAGCATCTTAGAAGATGATAGCATTACCCCCGAAGGGCTTTATGAAGGGTTAGAAAAAGCTTATCCTAGATAAGTTCTTCTACTTTCTACTCTGCACCTCTTGTGAGGTCTTTTTTGACAACTTGATTGCCATACACACTTACAGCTGTCGCGATACGGATACTTTTTTCTTCTGCATAGCCACAAGCTTCACCACATTTAACAGTTCCTATAAGATAGTAACGTCCACTTGGTACACCGTAAAAGGAGAAGTTTCCATTGGCGTCTGCTGCTGTGAATTTTAAGTAGTTAAAGAGTCTACTGTCAGCTTTTTGCATACGGTAACCACCCAAATAACTCTCTTCATACCACTGCTTCGAGTAAGAAGTAAATGGATTGAGATAAAGACGGGTATTGGCACCTAGCACTTCATTGCCATAGGCATCACGTAAATAAATTTTACCTTTTATCGTTCCTTTTCCTAAACGTGCCAACTTATAGTACTCTGATGCAGGAAAAGGTATACGTTCCAATTTATTTTCTTCACCCTCTTCTGTCATCATCATTTCAGACTCTGTAAGATTTTCATCAAAATCAGACATATTGACATCATCTACATTGGTCATATCACCCCATGAGGGGTGTCCATTTTGTCCATTGTTGATAGGTACATCTCTTGGTACACAGGCCGTAAATACAAACATAAGTATGATTGAGGCTGAAGATAATACTAAATTTTTAAACATGATTTTCCCTTAGTGTAAGGCTTCCCTATATAATGCTGTTATTATACACAGTTAACTTTTAGCAACGCTTTTTCTTTAAAATTTTACTCACGAAAGTTTGTGCTTCTTCATGTCCTGCATACGCTGCTTTTTGAGACCAAAATGCAGCATTTTGACAACTTTTATGCACTGCCTGTCCTTTCGCATAACGTTTTGCAAGCTCATACTGAGACAAAGACTCTCCTTCTTTTGCAAAGCGGTGCAAATGTTTTACTTTTCTCTTTTCACCCTTGTAAAACTTAACAGTTCCCCACATAAACCACAAGGTAAACAATATCAAAAAAACGATGAGATAAAGTTCGAAATTTTCTATCTTTTGTATGTCCAGTAGCCATTGTGTTATTTGTTTCATAGTCATACTATTTACCTAAACAAAATTCGCCAAACATTTTGTCCAATATCTCTTCACTGTCATAAGGCTTTGAGATAGACGAGATAGACTTAACTGCTTCTTGCAAATGATAAGAGAAAAACTCTAGTTCACCATCAAGCAACGGAATTTTTGCTTCTAAAATAGAGGTTTTCGCCTGTGTAACAGCTTCTATCTGTCTTGCTGAGATAAGCATGAGTTCTTCACCTTCACCTATGCTGTCAAAAAGTGTTTCTAACTTTTCTGTGAGTTTAACAAATGCTTTTTTGGCACTTACTTCTATAATATCATAACCATGTGATTGTTCTATGACTAATTTTTGTTCCAAATCAGTTTTGTTCAATGCCACAATAATATGTTTATCTTGCAAGGTTTCCAAGATAGAAAATATCTTTGCATCTTCGTCTTCAAAAGGACGTGAAGTGTCAAACAATGCCACAACAACATCTGCATCACCTACCGATGACATGGAACGTTCTATCCCTATTTTCTCTATAGTGTCTTCTGATTCACGTATGCCTGCTGTATCTACAAGTCTGATGATATGTGAACCTATACGTACCTGCTCCTCTATCGTATCTCTCGTAGTACCTGCTATATCTGAGACAATAGCTCTGTCATAAGATAGCAAAGCATTAAGTAAAGAACTCTTCCCTACATTTGGCTTACCGATAATAGCAACTTTAAAGCCTTCTATAAGACCTCTGCGTCTGTGGCTTGCATCGACTATCTGTGTTATCTTTTCGTTAAGTCCGTCCAGCTGGGTTACAATACTTTGCATAATATCATCGGGGATGTCTTCTTCGGCATAGTCTATCATCACTTCAGAGTAGGCAAGAGAACGTAAAAGTGCCTCTCTGCTTTCATCGACAAAGGTTCTTAGCTCACCCTTCATCTGCTTGGCTAAGATTTTGGCAGCGTCCACCGACTTGGCTTCTATGAGTTTAGAGATGGCTTCGGCTTCTGTGAGGTCTATTTTTCCATTAAGGAAAGCACGTTTTGAAAACTCACCTGGTTCGGCAAGTCTTACGCCATACGACACTATGGTATCAAGTATTTCTTGGGCTACTATCATTCCACCATGACACTGAAACTCTACTATCTCTTCTCCCGTAAAAGAGTGAGGTGCAGCAAAGTAAATCATAATAGCATGGTCTATAAGGTTATTATGGGCATTGTAGAGTGATGTCAGATGAGCATGCCTGGGGATAATAGTGTCAAGTTTTGAGATTTTTTTAGCGATAGATAGCGCAGCCTCTCCACTTACTCTTATGATAGAGATAGAGGAGACACCATGTGCAGTGGCGATAGCTGCGATTGAGTTATGCATCGTGTGTTAGTGCTGACTTTTTGAGGTATTGTGAAATGCATTTATCACAACAAATTTTTTGCCTTCACGTCCTGTTTTGACGGCAACATATTTGTCAGGAAAACGTTCACGTAATTGTTCCAATGCGATTTGTACCAAGATACCATCAAGGAAACGTGTTTTTCCTTTTCCTTGTTTTTCTACATTTTCAATGACAGGTTTTATGTAGTTACGTATCATCTCTTGTTGTGTGGTTAAAAATTCGGCGATTTCAAGTTTAATGAAAAGTTCATACTTCGTATGTAACCAGTTGAAAAGCATATAAGAAAGTGCGTTATATCTGTAACCTTCTTTTCCTATAAGTAATGCAGCATCTTCACCATCAACAAAAATAAGTGCTGTGTTGTCTATGACATCAACTTCAACCACATCTATATCGAAACATGATTTGTCTAAAAGGTCTTTGAGTTGTTGCTCTATCATGAGTGCTAACTCATCATAGACAACATCTTCTTCCTCATAGACTTCATCATCATTTGTATCTGTTTCAAAGAAACTGTCTAACACTGCATCTTTCGTAACTGTATCTTTCATAGAAACATCAAGATCTTCGATCTCTTCTTTTACTGTAGCGATAATCTCATCTGCAACACTCTCCTCTTTAGAAGGAATCGTAGCTTCTACTTTTTCTACTACAATAGCTTTTTTGACTGTCTTTTTTTTCTGTGTTTGTTCTTGCTTTATTTTTTGTTTACAGGTAGCTACGATAACAGCACTTTTTTTCAAAAAACCCAAGATCCCATTGGAAGGGTGTTGTACCACTTCACATTGTAAATCTGAGATAGAACATCCTAAGACCTTTGAAGCTTCAGCGTATGCTTCTTCAAGTGTTGCTGCTTCAATTTTCTTCATCTTGCCTGTCCTCTATTTTTGATGTGCCAAAACGGCTGCTGCTTTATGTTTAGCATACATATGATTGATGAAATACTGTTGTGCAATTGTAAAGAGGTTATTCACTAACCAGTACAGTACCAGTCCTGCTGGAAAAGAAACAAAGAATACTGTCATTAATAAAGGGAAAAACTTAAATATTTTCTCTTGTAATGGGTCAGTAAAGTTAGATGGGGTAATACGTTGTTGGAACCACATTGAAGCACCCATCAGAATAGGGAGTACGTAGTAAGGATCCATCTGTGCCAAGTTATGAATCCAAAGTATCCAAGGTGCACCTTCAAGCTCAACAGCATTTAACAGTACGCGGTAGAGTGCAAAGAAAATAGGGATTTGAAGAATCATCGGTAAACATCCACCCATAGGGTTAGCACCATGTTTTTTGTACATTTCCATCATCTGTGCATTCATTTTTGCAGGGTCACCTTTATACTTTTCTTTCATCTCTTTCATTTTTGGTGCGAGGTCTTTCATCTTTTGCATTGACATCATACCTTTGTATGAAAGTGGGAAAAGTACCAACTTTACAAGTAATGTAAAGAAGATAATGGCCCAACCCCAGTTACCTATGTGAGAGTGTATCCATAAAAGTACTTTATAAAATGGTTTAGACAAGAATGAAAAGAAACCAAATTCTATAGCATCGGTGAGTTCTGGATTGATACTTTTAAGTACTTCATGGTCTTTTGTACCAATGTAAGCATGAAGATTTAAATTTTGTGCACCTTGAACAAAAATAAGAGGATCTCCGTTGGCTTCTTTTAATACAGATACATTGAGTCCCTTATTGAAATCAAAAAACATAGAAGCAACATATCTATCAAAAGCAGAAGCGATTTTAGCATTCTTAAATTTTTCGTACCCTTCAGCATCTCCATCTTCTATTGTAGTGATAATATTATCAGCACCTTTAACCAATGCACCACGTACCAACATATAACGTGATGAGTCTGCCATAGGACGATGCCCTGGTGTGATAAAGTATGGTGTATCGACAGAAGTTTCTATAGTTACTTCATATTCACCTGTAGGTTTTACTGTAATCTTTTTGGTTATCGTCACAGAAGAGAGTGTTTGTGTGAGTGTGAGTGTTTGGGTATGTGTACTTACATCAACTGTCTTCGCACCTTCATTCACATAAGGTGTTTTAAATGCTTCTGCATTTAATGCCACATCTGAAAATCTTACTTCAAGTGGCTTAACTGCAGATACATCTAACATTTTCAAGTTTTCACCATCTTCATTTTGGTACTTCTTTTCTAAAAGTTCCATTTGTGCGATACGTCCAAACTCATCAATCGTCATAATGAAGTTTGTAGATTGTATCGTAGCAATAGATGGTAATGCTTTTTGTACGGGTGCAGTATTTATTGCATTGGTACTTGCTACGGCAGGTGCAGCGTTTTCAGATGTAGTCACACTTGGAGTCTGACGTTGTGTCTCTGTTACTTTTGTCTCTGCAGTTTTTTCAGGCATAAGTTCTTTTACAGGGAAGAAATAGCTATATCCCACAAATACAAAAAATGAGAGTGCCAATGCTAGAAGAAGTCTTTTATTTAAATCTTGTTGTTCCAAAGTAGTACCTTATAAATAATTAGTTTGATAGTATAGTGTATTTTATGTTAATGCAGCGCACTTTTTAAGTGCATGAAGATATGATTTCTTTGTCTCTAAAAAGTTTTGACTAATTAGATCAGGTTTTGCAACCAAAACATATGACCCTGAAGTTATGAGGTCAATATTTTCGATGAAATGTGCTCTAAGTAAACGCTTCGCTCTATTTCTGTGAACTGCATTTCCAACTTTTTTACTGGCTACAAACCCTACTGTAAATGTATCATTTTTTTTAAAGAAAAGTACAAAGTAAGGTGTATGCCATATTTTTGTAGGCTTTTTATAGACTACATTAAATTCTTTAGTTGTTCGAATCCTAGTAAAATGTTTTATTTTGCTAATAATCCAACTCCTAAAGACAATATCAAAGACTTATACAGCTAGTCTTTTTCTACCTTTTGCACGTCTAGCAGAGATTACTTTTCTACCATTTTTAGTTTTCATTCTTGTTCTAAAACCGTGTGTTCTTTTTCTTGGTGTGCTATGAGGTTGGTATGTTCTTTTCATTCCGAATCATCCTTAATATATTTTTACCCGCATTACTGTTAGGTATATTTGGACGGGATTCTACACTAAAACCCCTTAAGGTAACCTCTAATTAAGACTTTTGTATACAATTTCTCTGCTTTTGCTTTCATGAATGTTTCAATCAGTTTAAAGATGACATTTTTCACTTTATATCGTGTTGAACGTACCTCAACTTCTGCACAGTAAATGTCTGTACCTTCTTTAGAGACAATGTTTTCTATGATGCGTTCAGCAAAGTGATATCCACCATCTACTTTGGTGTCTTGACACAACATTACATAGGTAGCTTTTTCTTTATTCACTTCAAAAAGTATGTCAGTATCACGTTTTTCATACTCAAGTAAAGCAAGCATATCGAGATTTTGTGCAGTGATTAAAAGAAGCACAATAGACTCAACATCTTCATGCTCCATAAGATAATACACGACATCCATCGTTTTTTCCAATTTCTCAATCATATCAACTGCCAAAATTATCTCATTGGCATTAAATCTTAAACTATTTTTTCTTACTTCATTTTCTCGTGTACTCATCGCCTGTCCTTATATTCATTTCGTCCTATTGATAATTATATCAAAATTTTAAATATGATTGCTATAATTTTGTATGAATAGTACACAGTTGAGTCTTAAATTTATTGACATGTGGTTATTTTAAGCGTAGGTTGACTTAAGAAATTGGTATTTATTTTTATTTAAAGTTATTGTTGTACGATTTTGGAAAGGGTACACAGAAACGATAGGAGCTGAACTTTCCTGTTGTCTTGTGAGACTAGGCTTTAGTCTTAGTCTGTGTGTGTTTTCTTTTTGCAATCCATATAACTCAATCACATTAAAGTGACGTTCATTAGAGAAATGAACAAAGCAAGTACCGAAATAACATATTCAATAACGTACCCTTTCAACTGAGGTACTCCGTCTATGCCTATGTTTGGGTACGGGTATGGCGGTTACTATGGTGGCTATGGTATGGTGAGTTATGCGCCAAATATCGTAGAAGAAACGTGTAAACTGTACTTAGAAACAGATAAACAAGGAACCATTGTTACTTGGGGTTCACGAGGAAACAGCTGTCGTTCTTAAGGAGATAAGTGATGTTTGAAGTAGCTGAGTACGTGGGTATCATCGCTTTTTCTATGTCAGGTTTTTTTGTGGCAGCTCGCGCAAAGCTTGACTTCTTGGGCGTACTTATCTCTGTTTTTTTAACGGCATTTGGTGGTGGTATCATTAGAGATATCATCGTGGATGAAACACCCTATACTTTTACACATACCATCCCTGCGGTGATTGTATTTTCCCTTATGTTTTTACTTATAGTCTTTCGCTTTCATAAAAAAGAGAGTATTGAAAATAAATCATGGTTTATCATCTCTGATTCTATAGGATTGGTCTCTTTTAGTATCACGGGAGCACTTATCGCTTTGCAACATGGGCTTAACATTACAGGTGTTTTGGCACTTTCTTTTTTAACAGCAGTGGGAGGAGGTATCACACGTGATGTCATCATCAACGAAGTTCCCTTTGTATTTAAAACTGGATTTTATGGCACCGTTTCGTTACTTGTAGGCATTGCTTTGTATGTGCTACAGATGTATCATATGATGGGGGTTTACACTATGTCTATAGTCTTTGTATTCGGGGTATTACTTCGTGTCGTTGCGTACTATAAAAAGTGGTCTATCCCACTTATCTAAAATTTACAGGTACTTTTCTAGGTAGTCTTCTAGTTCTTTTCTTTGCGTGTCATTCATCACTCTCTTTGGTATGACGTTAAACTGATGTGGTTTCGTGTAGATGAGGTAATACTTGTCATTACTTTTCCACTTTGAAAAATAGTCCCAACTTATGGTTTTGCCTTCTGCTTTTTGTTCATGTCTGATACCTTTTCCTGAAATACGCAGTGTCTCTTCATGTGAAAGCGTAGGGCTTTTCAAGTAGAACCGTTTAGCTTGATAGGCTGTAATCATACGGGTAAACAAGATATAAAAAGCAAGTGAAAAAAATGTCATGAGAATGTTGTTTATGACTTCTCGTGTGTTTGAAAAGTCAGTACCTACTAAGAGCATAAATGTAGCAAAGCCTAAAAAGACAGCGATAAATAGTGGACGTTTCCCACTTTTATAGTGTAGATTTACAGCTTCTTGGTATTCGTTTAGGGTAAGTGTATAGCTAATGGTCATGGTGTGCCTTGCGATAATTTGATGATATTGTACCTAATGTTTAAGTAAAAAATCTACGATGACTTTGATACCTTCGATATCTCTGTTCTTTTGTCCTACAATTTTTGGCATATTAAAGCCTTTTTTACCAGGCATGGTATGTCCTCGACCTTGTATGCTGTAGAGTTTTGTTTCATAAAGCCAGCATCAGTAGCATAGTACATAATGCAGGAAGTGCTTGTACGTATAAGATAGACTTTTTCGCAGTCAATCCACCATAAATCCCTGCGATGAGGATGCAAGTGAGAAAAAAGAGTATGATGTCTCTACTTGCTTGTATATTTGGATACCAGACTCCCCAGAGTAAACCTACTGCTAGAAAACCATTATAAAGTCCTTGGTTACCCGCCAGTACTTTAGTTGTCTGTGCGTCATCGTTACTCATAGCAAATATCTTTCTACCTTTTTTACTTGTCCATAAAAACATCTCTAAGTAGAGAAATAAAAAATGTTCTATAACGATAAAACCAATGAAAATATATATTACCTTGTCCATGATATTGCCTTTTCTATTTATGTTAGTATATCAAATTTACATACATACTACACATACCTCGATGTATCATAGAAGCATAAAGGAGTCAACATGTTATATAAAATAAAAGCCAAAATAAAACTAGAAACTTTAAAAGACTTTTTTACTGCTTTGACCGATGGAAGCATAGAGGCACAAAAGCCAGATGGGAGTTACATCTTAAAAGCTATGAAAGAAGCTGTGATGGTTGACAATACACACATAGCATGGTATGAAGCCTGCTATTGCGCGACGCCACTACGCCATGAACGCGAAACAGTGTACGATACATACTTGAGTGAATTTAGTACGGTGATGGTGTATGAAGTGATAGACGACTTAGAAGGTGAATCATTTTGGGCATATATGGAAGAAGCGTATTATGATGAAGCGTATTCTTTTTGAAAATAAATATAAGAATTTGATATAAAATATGATTTGATGCTATTTTTATAGTATACTATGACATAAAGCATTTATCTATAGGGGTTGTTATGAAAAAAATACTTATACTCGCCATACTTTTAGTCTCGGTCTCTGCTTTTGCAGAGTGTACAAAAGTACCTGAAGGTACGCAAATCACTAAAGCCATAGAAGCTAAAGATGCTGCAACGGCGACATCTTTACTTGATGCATTTAAAAATGACATAAAAAAGTACCGTGAAACCTGTGATCAAAGCAAAGAGATGCTTGAGCAGACCAATGTTGAAATCTTGATGTATGAAGACAACATAGCAGACTTAAACCATGATTTGACTAAAGCTGACAGTGGGGTAGACTGTTCAAAAGTACCGAGCAGTGCCAATCTTGAAGCCGCATTTAAAGCTAAGAATGGGGCAGAGATAAAAACACTTTACAGTGCATATAAAACCGCATCACATAACTACATAGAACATTGTGCTTCAGATGCAGAGTATGAAACAGTGTTTGAATCTTCTACTTTTTGTGATGAGATGTATGGTGAGTGGGAGAAGACTGCTAAATAATGGTCTCTTCCGTAGAAAAACCCTGTATCAAACGATGTTGTTTAAATGAAAAAGATGTCTGTATGGGATGTTTTCGTACGCTAGACGATATGAAACATTGGCATAAAGCCGATAGAAGTGAAAAAGTAGTCATGTTAAACCATGCAAAAGAAAGAGAAGCTGCATACACACTTTCGCACAAATCTCACAAGAAATTCACCTAAAATTACGATTCACTAGTCCAACGTTTCATCAGTTCTACACCCATTTCTAATGGGTATTCCCCCTTGAGACTCAGTGTTTCCATAGCTATTTGTAGCTCTTCTGTACTCATACGCACATAAGTGGCATAGTCTGTTTCTATGTTTGGTAACGCTTCATTGTACGCTATATTTTCGTCTGCATGTAGTGGCAATGCAAGACAAAATAAAGTACTCATTATAAATTTTACTAATGTTTTAAGTTTCATTTTCTTTTCCCTAAAAGAATTAATTTTTGGAATAATACCCAAATAACATTAAATAACTATTAAACCTATAGTTTTACTAGATATTAAATAGGCTATCAAGGTTTTAAGACATTTTGATTATAGTAAGTGCATGAATACAATACATAAAATTTCTATACTCGGTTGTGGTTGGATAGGTAAAAGACTTAAAGAAACATTGGTAGGTGATGTGTTTTGTCTCTCTCGTGACATACAAGACAATGTACAACAAGGCTACTACGCTTGTGATGTGTTTATAATCGCCATACCACCTAGAGATGATTACTTGGAAGTGTTAGAAGCGAGTGTGACTAAACTTAGCGAGAAGACACAGCTTATATTGCTCTCGTCTATCTCTTTTTATGATGAAAAAAATTCCGTGATAGAGGCAGAAACTATAGTGCAAAAGATGAAGCCAGACGTAGTAGTGTTACGACTTGGTGGGCTAATGGGGTATGACCGAATAGCAGGAAAGTACACTGCTGGCAAAGTATTAACAGCTAACAGTGGCACAAACTATGTGCATAGAGATGATGTTTTGGGTGTGATAGAAAGCATTATCAATAATGAAGTTCGAGCAGAAGTTTTTGATCTTGTCGCACCCATACAGTCCACAAAAAAAACTATCTTTACCCAAAATGCTAAGAAGTTTGGTTTTGAAAAAACAGTATTTTTAGAACTGGAAGAACCCTCTAAAGCATTAAGTCCTACTAAACTTTGTAATATACTCGGGTATGCATTTAAAAAATCTGATGTTTTAAAGTTTTGGGATTAATCTTCTATCTTCATGGCTATTATTTTTTCCACGGCAAGAATCTGCCCTTTAAACCATAGTGTTGAAGTTATCTTAGGGAAAGTCTCTTCTATGATGTCAAGAGGTGTATTGTCCCACTCTTGGGTGTTTTGAGGCATTTCCCATTCAAGTTCTTTAAGTACATAAGAAAATATCTGATTGATAATCTTGTAGTTTGGTTCTTTGTTCACTTTTTCTTCTTGTAAAAGTGTTTTAACCACTTGTTTGCGTAAGTCTCTGTTATAGTTTTCTTTAAGTGTTTGGATGATTTCTTGTTTTTTATTATTCATGACAGAATTTTAACATAATCCACATCAAATCCACACAATTATTTTATAGTAGATGTACACGCTTTTAAAAGGAAATGCTATGTATGAAAATTTTACACATTTTGGTGAACTTTACAGACATCTTGAAAGCACAGCACCTAAAGATGCTTTCTTGCATCATAAAACAGAAGATACTTGGCAAAGCTATAGTAAAGAGAGGTTTTTAACTTCTGTACGATATCTTACCCTTTCATTTTACGAGCAAGGGTGGCATGGTAAGCAAATAGCTATTGCCATCTCCCCATCGGCACACTGGCTCATGCTCGACTATGCACTGATGTTAAGTGGCGCAGTCTCAGTCCCACTCTTTACTAACATCTCTTCAAAGAACCTTCTCTTCGAGTTTTTAGATGCCAACATACATACAGCTTTCATAGAAAATGAGACACAAAAAGCACTTGTCTGCCAAGTAGATGAGAGTATAGAAGTTATCTATAGAGACCCCGTAAGTGCTTATCAAAGTATAGATAACCTCTTATCTGAGGGAGAAGCGATAGACAAAGCTAACCCAACACTCTTTGATGAACTTCTTTCTCGCATACATGCAGATGACTTGGCAACCATTGTTTACACCTCTGGTACTTCAGGTACACCCAAAGGGGTAGAACTTACACATGCAAATCTCATTTCACAAGTCCATGCTACAGCGCAAAACTACCATTTTGACAGAGAAAAGGACATTGCTTTTTCCTTTTTACCTTTGGCACACATATTTGAGCGTATGGTGATGCACTTTTATCTCTCACGAGAACTTACAGTGTACTTTGCAGATGATGTACAAAATGTAGGGGTACTGTTAAAAGAAGTAAACCCCACAGTGATGACAGTCGTTCCGAGACTCTTAGAAAAAGTATTTTTCAAGATGAAGCTCAAAGCCATGGATGGAAGCTTCATCAAAAAAGCACTGGTACGTTATGCCTTTCATCGTGCCGTTACAAAAGACCCCTATGCACCTAAAAATATGGTAGATAAAGCACTGGGTAGCATAGTCTATAAAAAACTACGCCTTGCCCTTGGTTCTCGTATGCACATGATGATATCTGGTGGAGCAGCACTGCCTGAGGCTCTCTATAAGTTCTACCTAAACATAGGTGTACCCATCTACCAAGGGTATGGACAGACAGAGACCTCTCCAGTTATCGCTTCCAATACCCCTGAAGACAATAAAATAGGCACTTGTGGTAAAGCATTCCCACAAGTAGAAGTGAAACTAAGTAATGAGGGAGAACTGCTCGTAAAAGGACCAAATGTTATGCGAGGCTACCATAACAACCTAGAAGCTACAGCTAAAACCGTAGATGCTGAGGGTTGGCTACATACAGGCGACTTGGCACACATAGATGATGAAGGTTTCATAAGCATCACAGGACGCACAAAAGAGCTACTCAAAACTTCTACAGGTGAGTATGTGACAGCTGTGTACATAGAACAAAAGCTTACAAGCAACGGCTGGTTTGAACAGGCACTTGTCATCGGTGATGCAAAACCTTACGTAACAGCACTGCTTTTCATAGAGCATGAGTTCTTAGGCAGACTAGCCACCTCTATGCACACTACACCGCTTAAAGCACTAGAGTCTAAAAAGTTTCAAGAGATGACAGCGAAGTTTGTACAGAAGATAAATAAAAAGCTCAACCACTGGGAAAAAGTGCGAGAGTACAGAGTCATAGCAGACGAACTCAGCATAGAAAATGGTGACTTAACGCCTTCTATGAAGCTCGCGAAAAATCATTTGATGGAGCGATATGCAGAAGAGATAGAAGGGATGTATGAGGGGCATGTGTAGCTATAACTCATTTGCAACGATAATCTCAAGTAACTTTTTCTCCTCCAAGTTTTCAAAATCACTTTTAGAATAAATAGCCAAAAGATATACTTTTTCTTCTTTACGTAAAAAATAAATCACTCTAAAGCCACCACTTTTACCCGTAGGTACTGAAGAGTTTGCAAGTCTTAGTTTAAAACAGTGATGTCCTATATCTATACCTGCATGAGGATTATCTTGGAGTTCATGTTCTAATTGTGTCAAATCTTGGGCAATCTGCTTGTATCGCTTAAAAAGTTTCTTAACAGACTTTTTAAATTCAGGCGTTGGGAGTATGGTTAAGCTCATCTATGAGTTCTCCTAATGTGGACTCTGGTGTTAAACCTTCCATCATCTCTTTTGCTTCTTTGATTGAAGTATCAAATGATTGATACATAAGATTTGATTTTTGTTCATTTAAGTAAGATTTTAATGCTTCTATCACAATATCTGTCCTATTAACTGAGAACTCTTTGGTAAAGTTGTCTACTTCCTCTATGAGGTACTGCGGTATACGTAGCCCTATTTGTTGCTTTTCTAATTGTTTAAGTGTGTGCATGGTGACTCCTTATATATCATAGTATATATCATAGTATATAAAAAATAGGTTAAGAAATATTTACAGGGAAGGATTAGCATACTTCTATGTATACAACATTAGGAAAAGCTTTGATGTATGAGGGGCATGTGTAGGCTATTAAATATATTTATGTATAGAGCCACTTGCAAATTCAAACCCACCCAAGTGACTAATTTTTCCTCATAGTAATTTTTGAGCTTAAAAAAATCATTACAAGGTAAAATCTCTGATATTCTACCTCTAATTTGCTAATTATC
>JALUYL010000013.1 GCA_027012955.1 Sulfurovum sp. | reverse complement strand
ACGATGCAAATGACACGCTCAAACAACGCTTTGAGTATGCAAACGACAGAATGCCCATCTCTATGACAGATGCAAACAATATAAAGTATTATCTGCATTATGACCAAGTGGGTACACTTAAAGCCATCAGTGACATAAATGGGAACATTGTAAAAACGATGACTTATGATACCTTTGGAAATGTACTCTCAGACTCTAACCCATCACTCAAAGTACCGTTTGGGTTTGCTGGTGGGTTGTATGATGAAGACACTAAACTGACGAGATTTGGGTATAGGGATTATGATGCAACTACTGGGAAGTGGACGGCTAAGGATCCTATTGGGTTTAGTGGTGGGGATAGTAACCTTTATGGGTATGTGTTGGGGGATCCTGTGGGGTTTGTTGACCCAACGGGGGAGTTTGGTGTAGCAGGAGCTATAGCTGGAGGAGGGATTGGCTTTCTTTCTTCATTTATAAATCCATGTACAGGAGAGATAGAATTTCAAGGAGTTACAAATTTAATTATTAATACTGCTGGAGGAGCTGCCTTTGGATTCTTTGGAGCAGGTTTTTCAAATGTATTTGTTGCAGGTGCTATTGGTGGATTAGGTTCATCTTTTTTATCGGGTTTGGTTAATTATTCACTTGCTCCTACATGTAACGAGAAGCCAATATGTCCATAAATAAATTTAAAATAATACTTATCTATATAATGGGTCTTTGTTATTTAATTGGTATGCCATTTGTAATAGATGCTAAAGGAAATGAGGTTAGTTTCCTAGAATCTATTTTTATCGCACTATTAGCAATATCTTTAAATTTATTTATGTGGTCTGATTGGATGTATAATTATATATTAGATAATGGAGTAAAAATAAAATATGATAACTATCAGAAAATAGGCATAACTGTAGTCTTTGTCTTTATTTATGTAATTATAAAGGTCGTACTAAATGAGTTATAGGGGTATGGTGACAACGACAACTCTTTTCCCTTCCAAGGCATACGAGGTGATAACGATAACTCTTTTTCTTCTCCCCCTCAAAGCAAACCTACGCTAAAATAAAAAATGTCACATAACCCAAGACTCACTAAATAAACTATGCTATAATTACACTATGAACATAAAAGAAAAAGTTGATATTATTGCTAAACAAGCAGATATTATTTATAAAAAAATATTCATATTTTCGGCTATTGCGGGCGGTAGTTGGATATATGGTATAAAAACAAATAAGTATAGGGGTCAGGTGATAATGATAACCCTTTCTCTGGCTCCCACGTTGCACGTGGTAGCCCTCTTCCCAAAGCAAACCTACGCTAAAATAACTCATGTCACATAACCCAAGACTCAGAGCATAGGGGTCAGGTGATAATGATAACTTAACCAAACCTACGTTATACTCTCCCCCAAGGAGTCACTATGCCAAGAAGACCACGTATAGAGATAGCAGGGTATTATCATATCATCAATAGAGGAGTAGAACAAAGAGTCATCTTTAAAGAGCCTTGTGATTATGAATACTTTGAAGAGCTGATGTGTTTTTATATGAAGAGTTATGGTATTACCTTGCATAACTATTGTCTGATGTCCAACCACTACCACCTACTGATAGAAATTTCAACTGATAACCTCTCCAAGTTTATGAGACAACTTAATATGAACTACGCCATCTACTTTAATAAAAAATATAAAAGAGTAGGACACCTATGGCAAGGCAGGTTTAAATCTTGGTTTGTTACAGATGAGGCTTACCTCTATACACTTATGCTCTACATAGAACAAAATCCACTTAAAGCCAATATGGTTAAGACATTAAAGGCGTACCCTTACAGCTCTTACCATCATTTCTTACAAAAAGAGATACCAGAGTGTCTACAAGACTCTTGGATAGTACAAAATCATGGAAGTGACCATGACGCTATACAGGTGATGCTCAATAACAAGGTAGACACTTCTGTACTACAAGAACTTAAAAAAGCATCTTCTTTGGTAGAAGCACCCAATGTTGATAAGAAGCCAGATATTGAAAAACTTACAAAAATGCTAACAAATCATAAAGCTATAAAAGAACGTAACACTAAAATAATCAAAGCTTATGAAGAAGGATATTCTCAGCATATGATTGCTAAAGTGTTAAGTATATCACAGCCTGCAGTGTATGGAGTGATAAAGAGGAATAGGAAATGAGTTATCGTTATCACTGACCCCAATACTTCCATACTTGCTACTCTTGCCTTAGCGACCAATGTCATCATGGCTAAGTTGAGTAGAGATTTGGTGGAGTTGTTGCGTTAAAATTCTGCTAACGCAACAACTTTCTCTTCCTTACTCTCCAAATCTTTCACCCAAACTGTACCATTGGCAAGTTCATCTTCACCTATAAGTACAACATATTGGGCATTGACTTTGTCGGCACCTTTCATGTGGCTTTTGAAACCTTTAGCGTTGTATTCTACTGTTACTTTTGTCTCTTTACGTTTTGTAGTAGCGATGGCAAATAGTTTCTCCACAGCATCTTCAGTCATGGCACCTAAGTAAATGCCTTCACGCGAAGTCTCTGGCATTTTCACTAGTTCCATGATACGTTCTATACCTAAAGCAAAGCCTACAGCAGGGGTAGGTTTACCATCTAGGAACTCTACTAGCTTGTCATAACGTCCACCACCTGCGATGGCAGACTGTGAACCGATGTCATTACTGACAAACTCAAAGGCTGTTTTGTTGTAGTAGTCTAGTCCACGTACAAGGTTTGTGTTTACTTCGTATGTGATGCCAGCATTGTCTAAAAGTGCTGTAAGCTTTTTAAAGTCACTGTCACACTCTTCACAAAGGTTATTAATGAGTTTTGGTGAACTAACTAAAAGGCTTTGACAAGTCTCATTTTTACAGTCAAGTACACGTATAGGATTAGTATCTATACGTCTGTTACAGTCTGTACAAAGTTCCTCTTTTATCTCTGTTAAAAAGCCTACAAGATGCTTTTTATACGGAGGCATACAGGTAGTACATCCCAGTGAGTTTATCTGTAGGTCAAAACCTATGCCCAGTGCTTCAAAGATTTGGCTTATCATGGTGATGATGGTAAAGTCTTCATAGACTGATGCCTCACCAAAACTTTCACAACCAAACTGATGAAACTCTCTTAAACGACCTTTCTGTGGTCTTTCATAACGAAACATAGGTCCATAGTAGTAGAATTTCTGTTTCATAGGCTGACGGTCCAGCTTGGCATGTACAAAGCTACGTACTACACCTGCTGTACCTTCTGGACGCATACAAACATCGTTGCCACCTTTGTCTTCAAACTGGTACATCTCTTTAGAAACGATGTCTGAGCTGTCACCTACAGAGCGCTTAAATAGCGCAGTCTCTTCGAGAATAGGGGTTTCTATGTAACCATAGCCATAACGTTTGGCAATGCTGATGGCAGTAGTCACGATGTGTACAAAACGTTGAGAGTCTTCAAAAGTGAGGTCTTTCATGCCGCGTAGTGGGTTTATCATGGGTATCCTTATGTATCAAAGGTACGTTATCAAACGCACCCTACGGTTTTATATCAAATAAAATTAATTACGGAATTATAGCTCTAAATAGCTCAATATCTTTTGATGGATGTTTTCTATACTATCTGTTGCATCCACTTCGAGGTAGTCTATACCAAGTTTTTGTAAGCTTTCATGCATTTTGTTCTGTACATTTATGAGGTACTCCAATCCACGTAACTCTATGCCATCGAGTTCTTTTTCAGAGGTTCTAAGGTTGAGTGTTTTCATATTTGTGACAAATAAAATGATTTTATCTGGGAAATGCCCATTAAGTGCAAACTTATTGAGCCTTACCAATTCGTCAAAATCAAAGTCTCCATTGGCTAAAGCATAGCCGATGCCAGAGAGAAAACCTCTGTCTGATATGACTACTTTGTCTTTGTTTGGTTCGACTACTTCTTCATAATGTTCTGCACGGTCAGCTAAAAAGAGTAGTAGTTCTGCACGTTTGGAGGTGAGTGAATCAGCGAGGAGTATCTCTCTAGCTTTTACTCCAAATACAGTGCCCCCTGGCTCTTTAGTCACAACAATGTCGTCAAACTTTTGTGCAAGTAGCTCTATCTGCGTACTTTTCCCACAGGTATCGATGCCTTCAAATAAAATATACATTATTTTCTATACGCTTTTATCATCTCAAGTACAGTAGGGTGTAGCAAATGGTCTACCTTTCCATCAAAAGGTAAGATAGAACGCACGATGGAGGAACTGACATATCCATATTCAAGGCTAGGCATAAGGAAGATGGTCTCTAACTCTTTTTTGAGTGAAGAGTTTGCATACCCCATTTGAAGTTCATACTCAAAGTCACTGACCGCTCTTAACCCACGTATGATGATGTTCGCATCAAGTGTGTCTGAAAGGTCCACAAGTAAACCTTCAAAACCCACGACTTTGACTTTAGGAAAATCTTTTGTCGCAATCTCAACCATAGCTATGCGCTGCTCTAGTGAAAACATAGGTGTTTTAGAAGCACTTTTAGCCACGGCTATGGTGATTTCATCAAACATGGAACACGCACGTTTAACGATGTCTAAATGTCCTACTGTTATAGGGTCAAAAGTACCTGGGTAGATTGCACGTTTGATTGTGTTCATATTATTTCCATCTTTCATATAAGTTATTTTCGATGCCTAAAACATCATACCATTTACCAATGATAAACTTCTCCATATCTTCAAGGCTAGAAGACTCAGAGTAATACCCCATCACAGGCGGAGCTATGATAACACCTAGGCTTGCTAGCTTTTGCATGTTTTCCAAAGCGATGGTAGAAAAAGGTAACTCACGTGGAGCTAGAAGTAACTTTTTTTGCTCTTTGAGTGCCACTGCAGCCACGCGTGTAGGCAGATTATCACTGATACCACAAGCTACTTTAGCTAGCGTATTCATGCTACAAGGTATGATAGCAGTAGCATCCACTCTAAACGAGCCAGAAGATATAGATGCAGCTATGTTTTTACTTGAATGTAAGGTGACTTGTTTGTTCTCAAAGCTCTCAACGGTTAAAGCATTGTCAGAGACTACAACGTGTACTTCGATGTTTTTAGGCAAGTAGTCTACAAACTTCTTACCTAACTGAACACCGCTTGCTCCTGTGATGGCTACGACTAGTTTCATAGTATGCCTTGTTGAATTATTGTAAGGATTATATCAAAAGTTGTTAAGAGTTGGGAATTTTTCAAGAATTCCTCTCGTCAGACTATCAGTATTCCCCCTTGAGATATCTTTTTTAATCTTTTTTCTTTTTGACGGAAATCCTGCCGTAGAGAATTGGCAAATATTTTCCCCAATCTCTTCTGCTACTTTTCTTGATACCCCTTGATTTATTAGTTTACTTGAAATATTGAAAAATAAATCACTTATCTCCTCTATGGTCTCTTTCATAAATTTGGTATCAAGTCCTACAGCATATCCGCATTGTGCTAGAGCATCTATGTCAACAGCATCTATTTTTCCTGTAATAGACATCCTATGTTGCCCAAAGGTCGACTGACCATAATTATAAACAAGATCATATGCAGGAGAGAGTTTCCATTCCCCCGTTTTGTCCATAAGAAAGGAAGTATTTTTAGAGTGGTCATCACAATTCCTTCCTACGACATTAAGAACCATCCTTCTATAAATTTCTTTCATAGATTGATGGTCGTGAGTGAGAGCAAAAGCTGTTTTCATACACTCTTCATAACTTGTAGATACATGCGTGTTAAAATCAAGATGTAACAACCCTGAAAGAGTAGCTAAATGTAATTTTTCTCCATTATCTGTTCTGTCAAATCTCTTAATTGCAAAATGATTTTCATCACTTATATTAATGATTTCAGTATCGGGTATATTCATTCCTGCAGACTTGGCAAGATCCATATAGCAGTATTCTATAAGTGTATCTTCTCTTCCTTCTTCATCAAATTTTACAAGCCAAGCTTCACTATTAGACATATTTTCACTTGATGTGTTGCCAACACTCATGAGATTCTCTTTCTTGTCCCAAAGTACAGCTGCTTTAGGTTTTGCTCCACCTGGTGATGGATGCATAGTAAGCTCTGAAATGATTTCTTCACTTTTGCCTGAAAGAAATTTTCTCGTTTCGTTGATATATTCTCGTAACACTATTCCATCTGAAGCCATATCATTTATGGCAGGTTGATATTCTATGGCTCCCATCCCTGCAGAACCAATGTATAAAAGTTTATCAAGAACAGACAATTTATTCGCAGAACCATATTTACTAGAAAAATACTCATTCATTAAAATTGCCCCAAAGCGATCAGGAAGTGAATCATTAAAGATACCTGGCAACCCATCAAATGCCATTGCATCATGCTTGTTATAGACTCGGGTTTTATCGTAAGGAAGTAGAAGAGGGGAAAGGGGGAGAAGCTTTCCATTAAAAGCATCATTGTATTGGAATTGTATGCCATTTTTACCCTCAAGTATAATACCAATATCTTGACCAAATATAGTCGGAATTACATAGCGATCCATTATTTTTTACCTTTTATCTGTCTATATAAATCCATTGGACTTTCTCCCTTGATAGCAGAATTTAATATTTTCTCTATCTCATCACCTCTTCCCAGAGTTATAATTATTTTTGCAAGATCATGTATCGAACCTTCACCTAATTGTTCAAACCTTGCATAAGTGGACAAAGGAATATCTGACCTGTGTGCCATTTCTTTTTGGGTCCACCCTTTTAACTTGCGGAGTTTTTTTACTTTGTCTCGCAAGGTATCTTGTATATTTGCTGCTGTATAAAAAATATAATCACTCAAAGTAATCCTTTGTAAACTAATATATTAGTTAATTTTAATAATATTTACCATAATAACCAAAATATAGATAATTGTAAAGGGTAGCTGTTTTTCATTAAATCTAATATCGCACTTCAAATGTGATTATAATTGGCGTTTCATAAAAAACCATTTGTGGAAATGAAATGTAGAAATGAACTTATTTTTTGTTGATAAAATAATGATTTTCGTGTGAAGAAAGTGGAGCGGGCGAAGGGATTCGAACCCTCGACAGCCTGCTTGGAAGGCAGGAACTCTAGCCACTGAGCTACGCCCGCGATTGGATAGGACGCAAAATGAACAAAGTTCATCTTTGCTACGTTAACACTGGGTTTGCTTCAACAGCAGGTTCACGCACTAGTGCTTTAAAAGCAACCAGTTGCTTGAGCTTCACGCTGAGTGAAACACAGTGTTAACAATCTTTTTTGTAAAAGTTGCTTGACAGCAAGTTTTATAGAAAAGACATTAAAACGTCCTATCAAATGGTACCGCAGGTCGGATTCGAACCGACACGCCCGAAGGCAGAAGATTTTGAGTCTACCAAGTCTACCAGTTCCATCACTGCGGCACTTGTACGTTTAAAACGTGAGGAGAATTCTACAACTCTCGTCCTTAAACATCGTTTAGAATAGTGTAAATATTAGACTTCTTGTAAAACTCTATTGATTTCATGTCAATTTGAAAGATTTTACGTATGAACTTATATTAATTTGTTATAATATCTGCATTAATTAATATCAAGGTAGTATTTTTGAAAATTACGATTATCATCACAGCAATACTTTTTTTATATGGTGCATTTTCGACACTCTTCCATGACACAGCACTGGCTGGCAAGATAGGAAAGATGGTAGGGGAGACCAATATCTCACTGTTTGGGTACCTGGCGTATATCAATATTTTTATTTTGTTTTACCCTCTCTATAAACTTTATAGTGACGCTAGTGTACGTAAAGATATAGATTTTTATCTGGGGTGGATACTCTTTTTTATCGCACTTGTGATTTTAGAAGCCTTGGTGCTAGGTACAAAGGATGCAGGGTATTTGGGTACGCAAGTGGTGTCATTTTTACAACCCTTTATCGGTACCGCAGGGCTTTGGTTCTTGTGGTTGATGATAGTGGCGCTTTCTTTGGTGTTTATATTGGATGATGATTTTTCATTTTCGAGTTTTAAGACTAGCAAATCTAAAAAGACTTTTTCTTTTGCATGGATAAGCGTGACATTATCTACTGTGGGTAAGGTACTTAAAAAAGTATTTACCAACCCTTTTGCTTCTCCTGCTTTAGAAGATGAGATGATGCCGATACTTGAAGCGACAGAAGTGCAAGAAGTGACAGCAGTGAAAAAAACAGTCAAAAGAAAAGCACCTGTCAAGCGTAAACCTGTAGCTAAAAAAACAATCTCTACAGAAACGACAACATCTACACCAAGCATAGATGAGATAGCCGAAGACGCAGTTGTCAATGAAATACTTGAACTCGAACATGATATGACTTGTATCTCACCTGCTGACGCACCGAGTACCTTAACCACCTCCAACGTGCAAATAGTGTCAGAACTCGAAGAGAACTCCAAGCTTATGGAGCAGATAGACAAGGGTACTGTCGCAAAGCCGAAGAACTTTAAGTTACCCAAGTTAGACTTTTTACAAAAAGCACCTAAAGTGGCTAAAAAAGTCAATGAAGCTGAGATAGATAAAAAGATAGAAGATTTACTAGCTAAACTTTCACAGTTTCGCGTAGAAGGTGATGTGATACGTACCTACTCAGGCCCTTTGGTGACAACTTTTGAATTCAAACCTGCACCAAACGTAAAAGTGTCTAAGATACTAGGACTGCAAGATGACTTGGCTATGGCTTTAAGCGCTGAGACCATCCGTATACAAGCCCCTATCCCCGGGCGAGACGTAGTCGGGATAGAAATACCAAATGCCAACATAGATACTATTTATCTCCGTGATATACTTGAATCAGATATCTTTAAAGAATCTTCTTCTCCTTTGACGGTAGCACTTGGGAAAGATATCGTGGGTAATCCTTTTATAACAGATATCAAAAAGTTACCACACTTACTCATAGCAGGTACAACGGGTTCGGGTAAATCTGTGGGTATTAATGCGATGATACTTTCACTGCTTTACCGTAATGACCCTGACCAGTTAAAGTTAATGCTTATTGACCCTAAAATGCTTGAATTCTCTATGTATAATGACATACCACATCTTATCACACCCGTAATAACTGAACCTGCTAAAGCCATCGCAGCACTTGCAAATATGGTAGGTGAAATGGAACGTCGGTATAAACTCATGGCAGATGCACGTACAAAAAATATAGAAAACTATAATGACAAAGTAAAAGCAGATGGCTCTGCGGAGCCTTTCCCCTTTATCGTCATTGTGATAGATGAATTGGCGGACTTGATGATGAATGGTGGAAAAGAAGTTGAACTTTCCATCGCTAGACTTGCACAAAAGTCACGAGCATGTGGTATACACTTGGTAGTAGCAACACAACGACCAAGTGTAGATGTTGTAACAGGGCTCATTAAAGCAAACTTACCTTCTAGACTTAGTTATAGAGTGGGGTCTCGTATTGATTCTAAAGTTATCTTAGATGCACTTGGTGCAGACTCTTTGCTAGGACGGGGTGATGGGCTCTTTACACCACCGGGTTCTACTGGTTTAGTGCGTATACATGCACCTTGGAACACAGAAGATGAGATAGACAAGGTCGTCGAATTTTTAAAAGCACAACGTCTACCAGAGTATGATGAGTCTTACCTTGTAGTTGGTGGTGCAGCATCCTCCGCCAATGGTGGAGAAGCCGAAATTGTACTAGACCCACTTTATGAAGAGGCAAAACAAGTAGTCTTAACGGACAACAAAACGTCTATCTCTTACTTGCAGAGAAAACTTCAAATAGGCTATAACCGTTCTGCCAATATCATAGAACAACTCGAAGCAAAAGGTGTACTTTCCGCGCCCAATGCCAAAGGCAATAGAGAGATTTTGTCACCATCCGATACATAAAAAAACTCTCTTAGATACCTTTATCTTATAGCTACAATTTTAAATCCATTTTCTGCTAATATCACTGTACAAACTATATAAACAGGAGACCATCATGGCCTTATTAGAAGAATATAAAGCACATACTGCCCAACGTGCAGAGTTAGGTGTACCACCACTTGCATTGACAGCAGAGCAAACAGCACAGCTTGTTGAATTATTGAAAGCATCTCCTATCGTAGATAAAGATTACGCAATGGATATGTTCGAAAACAAAGTACCTGCAGGTGTTGATGATGCAGCGTATATCAAAGCAGCATTCCTCAATGATATTATTCAAGGAAATGCATCATGTGTAGAAATTGATGCCCAAAGAGCTACATTTCTTTTAGGAACAATGTTGGGTGGATTTAACGTTGCTCCTCTTGTTGAGGCACTTAAATCTTCTGATGCCAATGTAGCAGAGTCTGCAGCGACACAACTTAAAAATACACTACTTGTATATGATTCATTTAATGATGTAAAAACGCTCATGGACAATGGTAATGCTTTAGCTAAAGAGATTGTTGAGTCTTGGGCAAATGCTGAATGGTTCTACAATAAGCCAGAGATGGAAAAAGAGATTACGGTAACTGTTTACAGAATCCCTGGTGAGACAAATACCGATGATTTATCTCCAGCGTCAGAAGCATTTACTAGAGCAGATATCCCTCTTCATGCTAACTCATTCCTTGTAAATAGAATGGATAATCCACTCGATACAATGAAAGCACTCAAAGAAAAAGGGCATCCTTTAGCTTATGTTGGTGATGTTGTAGGAACTGGATCTTCTAGAAAGTCAGGTATTAACTCAGTACAATGGCATATGGGAGTAGATATTCCTTATATACCTGGTAAAAGAACAGGTGGTATTGTACTTGGTGATATCATCGCGCCTATTTTCTTTAATACAGCAGAAGATAGTGGGTGTATCCCTATTCAAGCGCCAGTAGGTGACTTGGAGACAGGTGATGTCATTACAGTGAAGCCTTTTGAAGGTGTGATTGAAAAAGAAGGTAAAGTCGTTTCTGAATTTAGCATCGAGCCAAATACACTTCCTGACGAGATGAGAGCAGGGGGGCGTGTGCCACTTATTATCGGTAAGGGACTCACTGCAAAAGCTAGAGAAGCACTTGGCATGGATGCAGGTGATATCTTTATGACACCTAGCATCCCTGCAGACAATGGTAAAGGCTTTACGCTTGCACAAAAAATGGTAGGTAAAGCATGTGGTATTGAAGGTGTAAAACCAGGTGTATACTGCGAACCAGTATGTGCAACCGTAGGTTCACAAGATACAACAGGACCTATGACAAGAGATGAGATAAAAGACCTTGCAGCACTTAACTTTGGTGCAGACTTTGTACTTCAGTCTTTCTGTCACACTGCAGCGTACCCAAAACCTGCTGATATTAATTTACAGCATACACTTCCAAAGTTTTGGACAGAGAGAAAAGGGTTTATCCTTAGACCAGGAGATGGTGTTATCCACTCATGGTTGAACCGTATGTGTCTTCCTGACACTGTGGGTACAGGTGGAGATTCACATACAAGATTCCCTATTGGTATCTCATTCCCCGCAGGTTCTGGTCTTGTTGCATTCGCAGGTGTGACTGGTATGATGCCACTGACTATGCCTGAGTCTGTACTTGTTAGATTTAAAGGTGAAATGCAACCAGGTATCACACTACGTGATATGGTTAATGCCATTCCTCACCAAGCGATTAAAGATGGTCTTTTGACTGTGGCTAAAGCGGGTAAGAAAAACATCTTCTCTGGTCGTGTACTTGAGATTGAAGGTCTTGAAGATCTTAAATGTGAGCAGGCATTTGAACTTTCTGATGCATCTGCTGAGCGTTCGGCAGCTGCGTGTACAGTGAATCTTAACAAAGAGCCTATCATTGAATACCTAGAGTCTAACATCGTACTTATTGAAGAGCTTATTGCTCAAGGGTATGAAGACAAAGCAACACTTCAAAGACGTGCAGATAAAATGAAAGCATGGATTGCCAATCCAGAGCTTCTTGAAGCAGATAAAGATGCTGAATATGCTGCGATCATTGAAATCGATATGAATGAAATTAAAGAACCTATCTTGGCATGTCCTAATGATCCAGATGATGTAAAAACATTGACTGAGATTCATGAGGCAGGTCTTAGAACAGAGATTGATGAAGTATTTGTTGGGTCTTGTATGACAAATATCGGTCTGTTTAGAGCACTTGGTGAAGTGCTTAGAGGTGAGGGTACAGTTCCATCTAAACTATGGGTATGTCCTCCGACTAAAATGGATGAGAAAACACTTCAAGAAGAGGGTTACTACTCAGTATTTGGTATGGCAGGAGCGAGAACAGAGATTCCTGGATGTTCACTCTGTATGGGTAACCAGGCGGCTGTGGGTCAAGGTGCGTGGGTATTTTCAACCTCTACAAGAAACTTTGACAACAGACTTGGTAAAGATTCACAAGTGTATCTTGGTTCTTCTGAGCTTGCAGGTGTGGTTGCTCTTAAAGGGAGACTCCCAACTGCAGCTGAATATATGGAAATCGTTCCAAATAAAATCAAGCCAGAGATGAGTGATGATGTCTATAGATACTTAAACTTCAACAAAGTCTCTAAAGATGAGCTTGAAGCGATGGTTGAATAGATACATCTATTCTTCTTTTACAGCACTTTTTATAGGTGCTGTAGTTATAACATATATAACTAATACTTCTTATACTTATAATATTCAATTATCCTTAAGCCATTTTTACTATAATTTGTTAGATGTTCCCAAAGGATAGCCATGAAACACATCATTTTAATCACGCTACTTACTTCATTTACTCTTGCAGGATTTTTCAATGAAACAGCTACACAAAATAAAGCCGAATATGTAGAAAATGAAAGACTGTGTAAACTTTTTACTGATAAGGTTGCAAAATATAAAAAACATTTACGTTCAGATGTTTTGGCTGCAGCATCTTTAGCTTCTTATGAATACCGTGCAGAACTGTTTTGTAAAAAAGCAGAAGAAGCAAAAAAAGAGTTATAACCCCTTTTTCTACACACCTAAAAGATTTCTTAAACTTTAAATATTATTAAACCAAATATTAAAATATATTACGTTACAATTAATTGAGTTAAAAATTAATAAACAAAAGGATACACCATGGGTATGTTAATGATTGCAATAGCGATAGGCTTTTTTTCTAGTATTATTATTTTTTTCATTATGGAGGAGATGTCGTTAAAAGATGCAGATTTTTCAGATATGAAATGTCTTGTAACTAAAGAGTTGAGTATGGATGAATGTCTTAACAAATATAGCACTATTAAATATATGGTTATGTATGTTGGGATTGTGTTTATCATTGGATTTTTAGTTTCTTCTCAAATTCTAATACCAAATCACTTTGATTTAGGTTTCAATATGGCATATGTATTTTTACCATCCATGATAGGCTCTCTTATTATATTGATTGTAAAATGGAGATTTCAACCACTTATTAAACTTATCTCTTCTTTTATGTTTGGTGCAGGATATATGGGTGCTTCTGCATTTGCTTTAGCAGTTACACATCTTTTTATGGCATAAATACAACATTGTTAACACAAAGAATCTTTGTTTTGTGTTAACAGACTTCCATATTTGCTCTATACTTCCAGTTGGTGATGACTAATCACACAGAAAAGCATCTAAAAATTAAAAGGAACCAAACACTTCTTTTAACGATGTAGGAATACGCGAAGGTTTCCCTTTTTCAAGATAGACTAGAACAATCTTCATACTAAAAATCTTTTGCTCTTTTTTCCATATCTCTTGTAAAAGTGTTAACGAAGAGTTTTTTAGTGTCAACAGTTTAGTAGTGACTTTTAGTAAATCACCAAGTGTTGAAGTAGCTAAAAAATCTGCATGAATATTGCGGACAACAAAGCCACTCTTTTCCCCTAAAGTAGGCAACCGTCCTTGCTCAAAAAACACTTCAGAACGTGCACGTTCGCAAAATTTGACATAATTAGAATGGTAGACAATACCTCCTAGATCAGTGTCCTCATAATATACTCTTATCTTCATCTTCTAAACCCCATATATAGGGCTTTTGAGAGGTGCTATGTAGCCACCGTGCCCAAAATCGTGCCCATTTTTTCTATTTTCTTAAATCGCTTTTCGTCATCTTCTTCTATAAACTTTGTATAGACTTTCAAGGTGATAGATACATCTTTATGACCAAGCATTTTACTCACCCAGACGATGTCTGCACCCTTTGAAATCAATTGTGAAGCAAACGTATGTCTAAGATTATACAAGACTCTTGCTTGTACCCCACATTTGGAAAGCAGTTTTTGAAAATTAACCCCTATGATGTCATGACTGTAAAATGGATTCTTAGATGAGTTTACAAAGATGTAGCCTTCCTCTCCTGTAATGAGCTTTTGATCATTGAGTGCCTCTTCAGCCTGTGGCAATAGATCTACCCCTCTTGTAGATGCTAAAGTTTTGGTATCTCCTTCTTTATCACGCATCCTTGTTTTGTATATTTTTATAATCTTACGCTCAAAATCTACATCATCCCATTGCAAAGCGATGATCTCTCCTGGTCTGGCTCCTGTTGCATACATGAAGCGGATGAAATTGACCATGTACCCGCTTGCTTCTTTGATGATGGTAGAGAGTTCATCTTCAGTAAATGGCTCTACATTCTCTTCTTGGTTTCTAAAATTCTTTAGTTGTGTTGGAGCGGTGACTTTTGAGAGTGGATTTTTCATTATGATGTCATTATCTACTGCTTTTTCTAAAATAGAAAATAAAATAGATCTGTATTTCTGGACTGTTTGAGGTTTGTATGTTTTTAGCTTTGTATTCTGCCACTTTTCAAGCTCTATAGGCTTCAATGTATCTATGAGCCTAGAACCGAAGTAGGGCTTGATGTGGTTGTTGTAATGGGCTATATTCCGCTCTAGCGTATGCTCTCGTATCTGATTCTTTTGGAGTTCAAAGTATTCTGTAGCAAATTCATTTACTGTCCACTCCTTCTCTGTCTCTGGAGGGGTGACATGATCTAGTAGTGCCATAGCAATCTCTGGAATAATCACTTTTTTCACTTCTGCCAAGCCAGTTTTATCTGCATGGCACTCTGTAGAGCGTCTTACACGCTTTTTGTTAAAGTAAAAATCCAACCACCATTTGTTATGGCGTTCTTTTATTGTGAACTTGATGCCTGAGTAATGGTATTTGATAGGTTTAATTTTTGCCATTACTGCAATCCATTAACAAATTTTTTAGCTGTAGGATGGATGATATGCACTTTTTCTTTTTCGACTATTTTTTCTATGGTGTTTGATTTGGCTTTTTTAGGATTTTTCTTATACTCCAATATCGCATTAGGGATGAACACCAATCTGTTTTTATCATTGCGGTAATAATGCACATCTTGAACAAGCGTACCGTTCTTTACCCATAGTTCTATAGTCCTTGTACTTACGCCCAAAAACGCAGCTACTTGTTTACTGGTAGTTAGAGAACTAAGCACCATTTGAAGCATGATCTCTTGATTGTTCAGTTTTTCTAAAATCTTGGTAAGTGTATTTTCTAATTCTTC
Organism: Sulfurovum sp.; assembly: GCA_027012955.1. Taxonomy (GTDB): domain Bacteria; phylum Campylobacterota; class Campylobacteria; order Campylobacterales; family Sulfurovaceae; genus Sulfurovum. The sequence goes on along the minus strand of JALUYL010000013.1, from coordinate 4,892 downwards.
AAACATCATAATCCTTTCATAGCAACTGCTCAGAGATGAGTAAAAGCTTTTGGGCTTTATCTTCTATATCGTGGAGGAGCTGTTCTACTTCTACTGTACTTCTATCGCCTAGAGGCGTTTTTTGGCTCAAAGCCATCTTTAGGAGACTTCCAACCCTCCCAAGGTCAGCTCTTGTGCTTAAAAGGGCATTTAGAGCGTTTTGGTCAGCTACACTCTTTACTGGGTAGTTCATAGAAATATTGCGTATGTAGGCAGAGAGAGGCAGCCCCATATTTTGAGCTTTGAGTTTGATATGATTGTATTCATGCTCTGTGACTCTAGCTCTGATGTAGTGATCTTTATAGACTTTCATGTGTTGCACCTCCCTGTGTGATAGATAGATATATCTGTTCTTTTGGTACGCTCATATGTGAGCCATCTTCAAAATGAATATCGAGATAAGAGGTATCTTTATCAGAGACAACATTCTGTATAGGTTTGCCATCAAGCTTTTTCAGTGGAGAATAGTCAAACTCATTTACAGTTTTTGTAAATGCTTTTTTCATGGCATTTTCATACTGCTCTTTATTCCATGAGTAACACTCCTCTAAAGCAGGGAGTGTTAGAAATTCCGTGTCAGTCTGATAAAATACTATCAAGGACTGACAATGAAAGAAGAAATAGAATTTGACTTCGATGAGATACTCGATGAGTTTAGATCAGGTAAAAAACTTACAGGTAAAGGCGGACTCTTAGCTCCTCTTATCAAACAACTCACAGAAGCTGCACTTGAAGCAGAAGTAGAATCACATATAGCTGATGATGTGCTTTCAGGAAGAAAGAACAGACGTAACGGTTCCAATAGAAAGACAATCAAAGGTACCAGTGATGGTACATTTGAGTTAGAAACTCCAAGAGACCGTAACGGTACCTTTGAACCCCAAATCGTAAAAAAACATGAAACTACCATTAGTGATGAAATAGAAGAAAAGATTCTCTCTATGTATGGTTTAGGAATGAGCTATAGAGATATTTCTTCACATATAGAAGATATTTATCAAGTAGGCATCTCTACAGCTACTATAAGCCTTATCACGGATAAAATCATATCCAAGGTCAAAGAGTGGCAATCAAGACCACTGGAAGCCATGTATCCATTTGTATGGTTAGATGCAATACATTATAAGATAAAAGAAGATGGTAGATATATTTCTAAAGCAGTCTATACGATACTTGGTGTTGATTTAGAAGGAAAGAAAGAAGTCCTTGGATTGTATATCTCAGAGAATGAAGGAGCTAACTTTTGGTTACAAGTCTTGACTGACTTACAGAACCGTGGCATAGAAGATATACTGATTGCATCAGTTGATGGTTTAACTGGCTTTCCTAAAGCTATTAACAGTATCTTTCCTCAAACAGAAGTGCAACTGTGTATCGTTCATCAGATTAGAAATTCACTCAAATATGTTGCTTCTAAAAACCAAAAAGAATTTATGAAAGATTTGAAGCTTGTGTACAAAGCTATCTCTAAAGAAGTAGCAGAGGAAGCACTTGACAGACTAGACGAAAAATGGGGAGCAATGTATCCTATTGTCATACAGTCTTGGAGAAGCAAGTGGGAGAATCTCTCTTATTATTTTAAATATCCAGCAGAGATTAGAAAGATCATCTATACGACCAATATCATAGAGTCTGTGCATCGTCAGTTTAGAAAATTGACTAAAACCAAAGGAGCATTTCCTAATGAAAATAGTCTTATGAAACTACTTTACATGGGCATTCAAAATGCATCCAAAAAATGGACTATGCCAGTTTGGAATTGGTCGCTGACCATTTCTCAACTGGCTATCTTCTTTGAAGGGAGATTGGACAAATATTTAGAGGTGTAGCTTTATGTTACTAAATGTGGCTGACACGGAATTTTAAACGCTCTCCTGTAAGCACTAAAAGGCTCATAAGTAGTACCGATGGGAACCCTCCAGTTCTGGTAAGGTCTAAAGCCAACCATTTGTTATAAAAATTATCCCACACAGTAGGGTAGTTATCTCCATAAGGATCTCCGTATGGATGATATGCTGCACTAATAGCATCTTTTTCACTGAGTGCATCTTCTTTAAAGGCTCCAAGCTCTCTGGCTTCTTCTTGTGTAAATTCTTGATAAACCATTTTCAAACTCCTTGATTCATAATTTATTATAACCCTTCAAGGTTAACCAATATTTCGATAATTACCATGCATTACATAGTCAAAACAAAAACCTTCCCAGTCTATGAGTGGGATGTAATCCTCTTCTGCATTGGTCAGATAAAGTTTGTCACCATGATAGTCTGTAAAGATGTCAAAAAATGGTAGTTTCTTCAGATCATCCACTTTGACACCATAACGGTATATATCTACACCAAAGTAGGTTTTATTATCTGCAAATTGTAGTAGCTGTTTCATTGGCGTCACTACAAAGGCAACTTGGTAATTTTCTTCTCACCACTGGTATCTACATGCTGTTTCATGTGTTCTCTTTTGGCTTTTTTCTCTGCTTCTTTTTGTGTATCTTCATCATTACATCCTGTAAGTCCTGCAAGTAGCCCAGTAAGTATTGCAAATAAAATTAGTTTTTTCATTGTAGTATCCTCCTTTGACCTGTATATACAGGTTGCAAAAAGATTCTATCAAAGTACTATTGTGAAAAAGCTTAAGAGGCGGTTTCACCGTGAAAAACGAACAAGAGATAGAGAACTTCTACAAAACTATAGGCAAGAATGTCAAGCAAAAAAGAGAAGAAAAAGGACTAAGTCAACTCCAACTCACTCATTTAATGGGCTTCAAGTCCGTCTCCCTCGTCTCACAAGCAGAAATCTGTCACAATCAGCATTTCTCTATAAAACATCTCTTTATGATAGCCTCTATCCTGGAATGTGATATAAATGATTTTTTTGATGGGGTTGAGATTTGTAAGTTAGAGTGGGAATAGAGTTTTTGGATATCTCTTTAACTTATGCTATAATATAGTCAAATAAATAATTGGAAGGATTATGCTATGAGACACAACACGCACAAAAAATACCATAATTCTGCCAGTGTAACACCAAGAGAGCTTTTGGAGTTTGGTTTAGATCCTGCTGTGTTGTGGAATGTAGATCGTGACAAGAAGGTTAATAAGCAAATTATTATTGTATCTGCACTCAAAAATGGATATAGTAATGAAGTTATAAATAAACTTGCAGCATATTTTGGTACTGATACAATTATCAATGCTCTCATTAAGTATCGGGATAGAGTTTCGGATAAACTTTTTGAAACTGTTGAAGATCAATTGAAAAGCTCTATACACGCTGCATGATATACCCTCCTGCTGCTTCACTTTTGGAGCAATTTTCCAAAGAACAATTTTTTCAAAATGAAAAAGCTACCCTCATAGGAGGAACAGCTATAGCATTTCATGTCAAGCATCGAATGAGTTTTGATATTGACATTACTTTTCCCCATCATAGAACTTTGCCATCTTTGGATTTCTTGGAAAAATATAATGCAAAACCTCTACCTTTTGATCGCTCTGTCATAGATAGTGTTATCAACGATGGAGGGGAGATTGAGGATTATCATAAGCGTTTTTCAATAGATGGTGTTAAAGTTGATTTTGTGGTAAATCCATCTAGCAATATATTTGAACGAGAAATACTTCAAGATGATATGGGTATAGCCTATGGCTATCTGAAAATTACTAGCCTAAAAACACTTTTTACATTAAAGTCTCTTTTACTCTTGGATAGAAATAAAATACGAGACTTGTATGACATCGTTTACCTGATAAACTATCAAAGCTTTACTGCCAAAGAGATTCTTGATACAATAAAACAATACCGAATCACATATACAGATAAGCATATTATACAAAATATTCAAGCCAAAAAAGCAGATGAGATCGATATAGAAGCAAGAGGGTATTATGGAGCCTAAAATGGATATTGTAGAATATGATGCACTAAAAAATTATCTTGTGGAGAAATTAATAAACGTAAAGTAGGCTACCTACTCATTCCTTTCCTTTGAATTTGTGACTGCTTTTGCATCTCACTCTTAATCTTCTGCATCTGCGGATCTGAAAAATTCACTTTTAGATCGTACTTTTGCGTTACCATGAGTACACGCTTTTTAAATTCAATATTGCCTTGAATATCCAAAGTATTACCATACTTGGCTACTGCCATTTTAAGGGCTTGTAGCATTGCTTCATCACTCTTGGACTCCAAAGAGAGTTTAAGATGATCTCCCTTGTCCGTTACCGTTGAATTTTTACCCACTTCATAAACTGCATTACCCTGTTTTGTAATCTTGGATATGAAGCTCTTAAAGATAGAGTGTGATACTTTTTTCTTAGGGTGCATCAGTACCTTATCATCTGGTTTGATCTCTTGCTTTTGTTTTCGGAGTTCTTTCAATGCCCCCTCATCTCTAGAGAGTGCCAATTCCATTAGGTACTCTTTATAAGATGTCTGTTTTGTACTGGAGTAGATCTCTTTACGCTTCTTGGAAAATGTCTCTTGGAGTGCTTTAAATTCTGCCTTACGCTGTGCATAGACTTTTTTCCGTGCCTCTGCTTTGTGTCGTTTATTGATAAGAGGATCTGCTTGTATCTTTTGGATCCGTGCTGCATACTTCTTGGTAAGTTCTGCTTTGAGAGTTTCTCTAGCTAACTTTTCAAGTCGTAACTCTTCTGTTTTGGTGGATCTCTTGTGTGTGGATACTTCTTGGTAAATCTGCCAATACTTATTTAGTGGTCTGCCAAATTTCTTTTTTGGGGTGGTAGTAATTTTAGAGATCTTGAACTCTCCAAAGCGTTTCTCTAGTTTACCTTTGGATAAGTCTCTGTGAACATCGGAGGCTTTTACAAATAGTTTCCTGGTCTTATCTGCAAT
>JALUYL010000012.1 GCA_027012955.1 Sulfurovum sp. | reverse complement strand
CGTGGGTAGTTATTTATCTAGGCGAATTGTTGCCAATACGCTCAAGCGAAGCAGTTGTGCCAATCCAATGGCTTAATGAGACTTGATACCATTACTTCTTTGTTTTAAGTACTATATATCGGAGACGAATACTATAAATTAATAACAATTTTATTTGTAGAATTATTTATGGAGGTAAATTTTGTAAGACTATAGAAGGTGCAACGATAAGCCGTGTTTTGTCGTGGGTAGTTATTTATCTAGGCGAATTGTTGCCAATACGCTCAAGCGAAGCAGTTGTGCCAATCCAATGGCTTAATGAGACTTGATACCATTACTTCTTGCTACGAACAGGGTTTACCTAGCTACTTATGTTACCATAGGTACTGGTAGGCTCTTACCCTACCCTTTCACATTGACCTTATAAAAATAAGGACTACTTTCTCTCTGTTGCACTTGCCCTCAGATTACTCTGGCCATCCGTTAGATGGAGTTCTGTCTCATGTGTAGCACGGACTTTCCTCTCGTGGCTTGCACCACCAGCAACTACCTATTGCACCTTGTGAGAATTATAGCACAAATTAATATTATTTTGATACACTTAAAGTATGAAACATTTAGAAAAAGAAAAATTAAAAACATTACTAAACATTATAGGCACAACTCCATCTCATCAAATAGCCCATTTTACACAAGGAGGAGAAGCATTAATAGAAGGTATCTACGAGTACTGTAAACAACAAGGATACAGGTATCAAATATATTGTACAAATGGTGATTTTTATGACAAATTCAAAGATAAATATAATTCAAGCAAAACGACTCATGTTATGAACTTTCCATTACAAAGAAAAGTATACAAAATACAAGCAAGAGAGTTTAATGTTCTTTTTGTAAGTAGCATAATCGAAGAGGAGGAACGCAATGATTTTTTAAAAAAATCCCATAAAATCATAAGAAGTTCAGGTAATATTATCATTTTTATACCCAAAAAAGATTATCGTATACGTGATAATTGGGTTGCATCGTTAGAAGATAATCTATATGTTTCCACAAGTATAACAGATGATCTTTTTGAGCACTACGATGTTATCATTTCACGTAAAATGCATGGCTGGGGTAATTAATAATACAATAGTGTACTATTCACATTGAGTAACAATTCTACCAACAAGGTCAATAAAAACAGAACCTGTACGACCATCTATGTCTTCATCTATAACTGTTCTATTTATCTCTCTTTCTAGCTCATCTGCAAGATCTCTCTCTTCTAGCATTCGTTCTGCTACTGCTAAACGTCTAAATACATTTTCTATTTCTTTTTCTACTACATTTTGATTGGCTGTTTTAGCTATCTCAAAATAGCTAGATTGCGGTGTTCTTCCCCAAAAATCATCTCTATAATCTCCGTAGTCGTCATCTTCATCTATATAGTTACTCATATATATCCCGTATTAGATTTAATTTTATGTAGACTTAATGCTAATATTGCAGGAGTACATACTAGCATTTTGCCAAATGAACTCCTACAAATATACAATAAAGTAAATGGCTTATACTGAAGTAATAGCTTCTTTTGCGTATTTTTGACCAAGTTCATATGCCATTTTATTTGGTTTATGAAATCTTTCAGGTACAGCAGCTAACATAGTATCTACTAAAAGTTGGTCATCAATAGCACTTGTGTAGGTATTAGCAATAGCCAATGCCACTACAGATTGTGTCAATACAAGCTTTACTTCCTCTTTAGCAATAGTAATAATAGGTATCTCAACAACATTCCATTTTTTTCTATCTTCATCTGTTGGGTGTACTAAATTAGGGTCTACAACGATAGTCCCTCCCTCACGTACACCTATTTTAAATTGCTGATAAGAGACATCTGCTACTGAAAGCATAAAGTCAATTTGACCATCAATAGCATAAGGATACCAAATCTCATTGTCATCAAGTTGAATATCAACCACTGTCGCACCACCACGTACTTGTGAAGTGTAGGTAGCTGTTTTCATTCCAAAACCACCTTGGTTAATTTTCGCTGATGCAAAAATAGTCCCCGCAAGAAGAACACCCTGTCCACCAACACCTGTAAATCTCATTACTGTTCTAGTACTCATTGTGTTCTCCCTTATATTTTTTTATCAAAGTCGGCTGAAGTGATTTTCGCACGTTTACCTTGGTGTGCATCTTGAACCATTTTATAAGCATCACAATATTCTCTTTTTGTATCATCCTGATGGATAATACCAGTAGGAAGTAAATTCATTTGTTCTTCAGCAGGAAGTGCATCCCATTTCTTCTTAGGAGTGGTGATACTATCAATCCAGTCGAGTGTATCCATCGCCGCTACCATTTTATTTTTACGACCTAAGTTTACATGACAATTTGTTAAAGCATCTACATAAGCAAATCCTTTATGCTCCATTGCCGCTTTAATGACTTTTTCAAGTTTTTTAGGACTTGTTACTGCTTCTCTTGCTACAAAGGTTGCACCTGCTGCAATCAAAAGTTTACATGCATCAAATGTGGGGTCAATATTACCAATCTTTTGTGTTACAGTCCACATACCTTGTGGTGTAGTAGGGCTTGTTTGAGAGTTTGTCAAACCATAAATAAAGTTTTGAATCACAATCATTGTAAGGTCGATGTTTCTTCTTCCACCATGAATAGTATGGTTACCACCAATAGCAAAAGCATCCCCATCACCTGTGACAATAATTACTTTTTTATCAGGATTTGCCAATTTAATACCTGTTGCAAAAGCCACAGTTCTACCGTGTGTAGTATGAACAGTATTGAAATCAACATATGAAGAAAATCTTCCTGAACATCCAATACCTGAGACCACACAGACATCATCTTTGTTATATCCTAAACTATCAACAGCACGTACAAACGATTTAAGTACGATACCATCTCCACATCCCCAACACCAAAGTGTTGGCATTTTTTCCATTCTTAAGTATCCATCGTAGTTAAATGCCATGACTAAAATACCTCCTTAACTTCATCAATAATATCTTGTGGAGAAAAAGGACGTCCATTAGTTTTCACTAATTTATTGATGTCTCTTCTTCCCATACATCTTTGTATCTCTTCTAGGTATTGACCTTGGTTAAGTTCAATTGAAAGTACATTTTTGAACTCTTTTCCAAGTTCATTGAGTCTCTCTTCTGGACTTGGCCAAAGTGTAATTGGTCTAAACATACCCGCCTTAACACCATTTTCCCTAAGTCTTAAAACTGCTTCTTTGACTGCCAAAGATACTGAACCATACCCAATAAGCAAAATATCTGCATCATCAAGCATAAATTCTTCATTTGATTCAATTTCATCTCTATGAGCATCTACTTTATTGAAAAGTCTATCAATCAATTTTCTTGATGTCTCAATCTCTTCTGTTGGAAAACCATGTGCATCATGATGAAGCCCTGTAAAGTGGTATCTATACCCTTTAAACATTGGGTTAAGCACTGCTGCTTCATCTTGTGCTACGCCGTAAGGTTTATAGTCTTCAGGAGCACCATCAAATGTTTTTCTAGGTACGATACCTGCTTGAACTTCTTCAAGCGTAGGAATAATTGCTTTTGCGTGCATGAGACCAAGTGTTGCATCAAGAAGTACAAATACTGGCTGCATAAATCTATCAGCTAAATTAAATGCTCTTACTGTTTCAGTATAACATTCAGCCAATGTACCTGCACAAAGTGCGATAGATTTGTAATCTCCATGAGATGGATTTTTTGCTTGTGCTACATCTCCTTGAGCCACACGTGTTGGAAGACCAGTGGAAGGTCCTCCTCTCATGACGTTTACTACAACCAATGGTACTTCTGCCATCTGTGCAAGTCCAAGGTTTTCAGCTTTGAGTGAAATACCAGGTCCTGATGTTCCTGTCATAGCACGTACACCTGACATAGATGCACCAATAGCTACAGCGATACCAGCGATTTCATCTTCCATCTGAATACATGTTCCGCCAACTGCAGGAAGAAGATCAGAT
>JALUYL010000011.1 GCA_027012955.1 Sulfurovum sp. | reverse complement strand
TCTTGAAAAAATGGTATTTCTTACTCAGGGTAGTAACTTTGCATAGAAACACCACCTGCCTCTCGTCTATTGATTCAGAGTTAGTGATTTTTTAGGATGTGGAAAATTCTATTTCGTGATTTGGGGAAGTGCTGACTATTTACATCCAAAAAATATTCTGCTAAAATAACGTTTGAAGAGAGAGTTTTCACTCCCTCTGGTGTTTAATTACTATAGTATCTTAAAAATGCTACAATAATCGTGAGGATTAGAATTAGTAAATCCATGAACACTCACACCCTTCCACAGTCAAGATTTGACTTAGAAGTTCAAACAGCAGCCCGTGAAGCTGTTGTTTACAACAACTTAATCAGACTGCAAAATAATTTTACCCTACTTTTTACAATTTACTCAAAAAAATGTCAAATTGACATACTTTTATTTCCAATACGTATCAAGTCTAACATTCCACCCTTTACGCCAGCGTTCTTCACCACGTTCAGGAGGTGAATTTTTGATGCGTCTTGAGAGCATGGCTTTGGCTGCGTTGGAAAATGATTTATATTTGTTAGTAACCCTAGTATCCATATGTTCTAGCACTTGTAAAAGTCCCCAACCTTGACCGTTGTAACGTTCGCTCCCCAGTGTCCCCTCACCTTTAAAGTTAGTATAGTCTAGAAGTATGTATAAACCTCTTTCATCTATGGAGCCATCTTTGGTATAGAGCATTGCATTAAAACGTGTTTTAATGGTTTCTTTTTGCTTCTCATCCTCTATACTCTCTAACATTTGTGGCAGTGCATTTTTCAGACGCTCTGCCATAAACGCTGCTTGATAAGGGAATGTCCTTTTAAGAAGATGAAAAAGTTCCATATACTGTTTTGTTTTGGCTTTTTTGGCAGTAACAAATGCTACTTTTGTCTGCCAAGGAAAATCTGTCTCGGGAGTAAGCCATGAGGGCATAGTCACACCCTTTTTTTGCATAAACGCTACTACCATAGGGAATACTTCTCTAAAACGTTCGGTATGGTCTTTAGGAAACCAGATAAAATGTCCTATACCCAAACTTGCAAAGTCCTCTCCTTTGTTCCACCAGATGAGATACTTGTCTTTACCTGCACCCTCATTTTGCCATACTTTTTTTGCTATGAAGTTGGCTTGTTTTTCTGTAAGAATGATGGGGTTTGAAAAAAGCGTTGTCACTAAAAATAAATAAATAAAAATTGATTTCATTTATACTCCATTGTTTATTGTATATTATACTATCGAAAATTTTGTACAAGGAAGTTTTAAATGTCTTCTAAACTATTACTCATTACTGGTACATTATGTACTTTACTCACCACTCAACTATCTGCGAATACTCTAAACCTAGGTACTCTATCGGGTTCATGGCATATGCGTGTGCTAGATGGGATGGAAGTACGCAAAGCACGTGCCATTTTAGACTTCGATGCAAAGAAAATGCGTGTCGATGGCTTTGACAGTTGTAACCGTATTTCAGGCATACTCAAACAAAACCCCCAAACAAAACAACTTAGTACACAACTACGTACTACCAGAATGGCATGTAGAGGCAATATACAAAAATGGGTAAGTAAACGTCTACACGAAACTATGCGCGAAGGCTTTACTATAAAAGAAGAAAAAAAATATGGGGTAAAAGGCATTACCCTTAAGAGTTCCAGTCATGAATTGTTTTTTAAAAAGATGGAACGGTAATTAATGACCTGTAGGGTGTTGTCCCATGACAACACCAAAAGGATATATCCACAATTGCATATATTTTTTGATTTTAATTATTGGTGTTGTAAGGGTACAACACCCTACACAAAAGACGGTGCATCATTTGCAAATAAAATTAAGTCTCCTGGCATTGTCTGCTCCACAAGCATACTCTCCATCTCACCTTTAGTTGCCAACTTCACCAATTTATCTGCATCTACATACTCTTTAAAAATGGCATAGTTCAAATCACCAGTGACTACCACGACATCAAACACTTCATTGGCACGCTTGGCCACTTGTACATTCAGTGCGTCATCTACCTCAACAAGCCCTGGGGTAATAACCACTTTTCTACCCTCATAGGTAGTCGCCAAATCAAACGATGCCATCATACCATCTATGTTACCGTTGAAAGAGTCATCTAGTATCACTTTGCCACCTGCATCTATACGTTGGAGTCTATGGTCAACAGGTTTGAGTGTAGAGAGTTGTTTTTGTATCTGCTCGTCGGTAAGCCCTAGCTCTTTAGCTACAAGCACTGCAGCTGCCAAATTCATAGCATTGAAAGCACCTAAGATACTAGCAGAGTAACGTACGTCATTTAAAGTAAAACTTGTACTCTCAAGCGTTGCTTCCACATCTTCTATGATAAATTCTGGGGCAGGTACATTGGAGCGTATATCCAAGTTGGCTTTCTCGCCAAAGATATGCACATTGGCTTCAGGTTTGACCATCGCACTCTCATGAATGTAAGCTTGTTCAAGTCTATCCGTTTTAAGTATCTCCATTTTGGTATTACGGATGTTTTCCATCGTTTTGAAGTACTCTATGTGTGCAGGGCCTATCTTACCCACAACTACGTAATGAGGGTTTACAAAGGTACTTATCTCCGCGATGTCACCCTCACCTCTTGCACCCATTTCTACAACATACACTTCTGTGTCTTCTGGCAAGTCATTGTTTATATCTATCATCACACCACCCAGTGTATTGACCGAACGTGGGGTAGCGTAGGTTTTATACTTCGCTTTTAGAAGGTGCTCTACGTAGTTTTTTATGCTTGTTTTACCATAGCTAGCCGTAATACCCACAACTTTCATAGCATCCATCGCGTCCAACTTCTTTTGGGCTTTGGTTTTGAAACCATGAAAAAGCATTTTTTCTATAAATACAGAGACAAAGTACGCTAAGAAGATAGGAATAACCACTGCAAAATGTTTAAATACAACCGCAATGAAAATGGCAAACAGTAACATAGCCGCGATGAAACGTTTGACACGTCCTGTAAATACCAATGGCTTGTCTAACTCTTTGTACCAAAAGTAGAGTGCCACCACATACCCTATGACTACTACAAAACTATAGTCACTGACACTGTCTACAAACATATAAAGTGTGAAAGGCACCAAAAAGTACGCAAAGTGCCACCATGTTTTGGTATGGTGAAAAAGTACACGGTTGAGCTTGTAGCTGTACCATTGTAGGTTGGTAATAAAGTAGTATCCCATCGCTAAAATGAAAAGTGCGTAGGCTATGGAGTTGAGTAGTTGTAACATTAGTTGCTTTCCTTATATTCTTGGGTGCATCGTTCGGTAATTGTCTGTGCTATAAAATCTTTATGCTGTAAAAAGAAGAAGTGATCTCCATCTAAAGGATAAAACGCTGAGTTTGCTATGAGTCCAGCTATCTTCTCTCCTGTATAGAGTGGTGTCGCTGTGTCCTCTTTACCCCAAAAACAAAGCGCCTTGGAGTTAGACTTGGCAAAGGAGTCTTCAAAATCTTCATCCACGACATTTTTAAACGTCTCATACATCTCATGACTCATATTTTCCACATCTTTACTCTTAAACATATCGCGTATAAATGTCATACCAAGTGGTTTTAAAAACTTCACTGTAGCGATTTTGAGTTTGATGGACCATGGTTTTTCTGTCACCACACCTGCACTTGAAAGCAGTACTAAACAAGGTGTGTTAAGCAGTGTAGAGACTTTACCACCAAAAGAGTGTCCCATCGCTATGGTAGGAGTAACATCAAGTGTCGTTAAAAAGAGTTGAACTATGTCTGCATAGTCTTTTGTAGTAAGTACCATCTCATTGGTTGATTTACCAAACCCGGGCATGTCAAGATAGATGTGTTTATACTCAGGAAGTGTCTTGCCAAAGGCTTGTTTCATAATCTCTTTGTTACTACCCCAACCATGCAGAACAAGTAGTACTTTTTCTTGTGCAGGATTGACTAGCTCATATGAAAGTTGAAAAGGTCTGTCTTTGTAGCGTATCTCTTTAGATGCCATGGTTTACCTATATGTTAAAAGTAAAACATTTTAGCATATTGGCACTTATGACATACTATTTACCGAGTTGATCTATCCTACGTTTGACATCTTCTATAGAGATAGGTTTTACCATATAGTCATTCATCCCTGCATTGAGATACTTTTCTCTATGACTCTTTCCTGTATTGGCTGTTAACGCAACGATAGGTACTTCTACAGTATTGACTTCTTTTTCATACGCACGAATAGCCTTACTGGCATCCGTACCATCCATCACAGGCATTTGAATATCCATGAAAATCATATCGTAATTATTTTCTTTACGTAAATCAACTGCTTCTTTACCATTAGAAGCAAATGAAACTTCTAAGTTAAAGTTTTCCAATACTTTGGCTAATAATTTTTTGTTTATATCATTGTCATCTACCACAAGGACATGTGGGATTTCATTTTTTTCTATTTTACTTATCTTTCGAGAAAGCGCTCTTTCATCTTTGGCATCGACTACAGGTGCTGTATCTAAGATGCCATTGACTAGTGTTAGGAGTTCATCAGAACTGTCACTGATAATAGTTACAAATTCTTTTTGTTCATCATCTAGCTTTGTTCCATTTAAAAAGTGTGTAAATCCAAGCAGTCCAGAAAGTGACGTACGCATTTGATGTGAAATGTGTATAATCGCATGGCTTTTTTGTTCTAAGGTTTCTGTTTGTTGACGGTATTTTTCAACATTGGAATTTGCATCTACAAGTAAGACTTCTTTTTTATCTTTAAGTGTTTGTATCTCTTCTAGCAACACTTTACAAGCATCATAACTATATTCGTACTCTGAGACATTGTCTATAAGATCATGATAACTTGTGTCAAATTCTTCTTTTAAACTAGAAACTGTTCGGGTAGCTTGTAGCCCCTTTTTTTTAGGTTTGAGGTACCAAAACCATGTCATAGCTAGCATCATCAAAAACATAACGGCTATCAAAATTTCCAATGTCATTTTCATCTCCTACCGATAAATTCATACTTTTTATAGTATAACAATGCTATAAAAATATACCTTAAAAATTTCCAAATCAATAAAGATTGGCTTATTCTCACTTCTCTAAAATTTCATATTTTTCATGCTTCACTTTTATCTTGGGTGGTACTTTTTCTAATGCAAAGTAGTCATATCCCTCTTTAAGATTTGTCCAAAAGTCATACCACTCATTTCCTTCATAAAACTGCATGTTTTCATCACTCATATAAAAAGGGAAAGCATGCACATCAATATATCTTTGTCCATGGTTTAAGGCAGCCTCGACTAGTGCATAAATCTCTTCTATCTTCTCATTTGTCATAGCAAAACAACCCGCAGATACGCAATTTCCATGCACCATAAGAAAAGAACCCGTACGCTTATGCATACGGTCATAAGCATTGGGGTAGCCCAGATTAAAGGAAAGATGAAATTTACTTTTAGGATTGAGCTGGCTTTTATGCACTTTGTAGAAACCCTCTGGTGCCTGCATATCTCCCTCTTCTAGTTTAGGGCCAAGGTTTCCAGACATAGCGCAGATGACATAGTCTTTTAAATGCACATATTCATGCTCTTTTTTTATCCATATTTCCAAGATAGCTTCTTCTTTAAAAATACGTATAAACACAGGAGCACCTTTTTTCACCAAAAGCGCATGCAATCGCTCTTCTAAAGTACTTTCTAAAAATATATTTTTTTCTATAGTATACTCCTCCGCTTTACACTGTTGTCCTATGCGAGTCAACTCTTCTAATGTCATTGCATCATTTAACTCTAAGTTAGGTAAAGGCAACTTCTCCAATACAATGCTAGATTCAGGACAATAGATTTTATGTGGACGTAGGGCTTTTTTTAAATGGGTGTACGAAGGAGGATTAAGATAGAAAAGTATCAAAGAGAGAAGTAAAAGAAGATGAACAAGAGTATCGACTAAAATTAGCCATGCTCTTGTCATCATAGACATTTTAGAACTTCAACTTTTGTAAGGTGTCGTATCCATAAATATCTGCAAAACTATGTAGTAAACCTTTTTCGTCCACATAGGTAGTCAAATATGCTGTATGTACAGGTAAAGACTTGGTAATCGTCATATAGTGTGTTTTTAAACTTTTATACTGAGTATTTACTTCTTTAGGTGTCGCCTTTGTATAGTTCGCTGCGATG
Source organism: Sulfurovum sp. (assembly GCA_027012955.1). Taxonomy (GTDB): domain Bacteria; phylum Campylobacterota; class Campylobacteria; order Campylobacterales; family Sulfurovaceae; genus Sulfurovum. The sequence continues at coordinate 14,714 of JALUYL010000011.1, read as the reverse complement.
AAGTCTAACATTTTCATAGGCTCTCCAAGTCTTACACAACCATGACTGTATGCACGTACTTTTCTTTTGAAAAGATATTTTGAAGGCGTATCATGCATATAGACTGAATTCTGATTTGGGAAGATAAATTTCACACGCCCCAAAGCGTTATGCCTAGACGATACTTCTATAAACTTAAATGGCACGTCACCCTTTCCACCTACATATGCTTTGGCTTTTTCTGCATTAAAAGACAAGGCTGGCGAGTCAATATTGTAATCTCGACGCACCACAAGTCTGTGCTTAGCCAAATACCCTGGGTCTTTTAACGCTTTAGGAATAACTTCATGTCTAGCAATACTGTCAGGTACATTCCATGTAGGGTTCAAGACAATGTATTTAAGATCAGCAGAAAAGATAGGTGTTTGTTTACTCTTCTTACCTGTAATAACACGCATAGCAATAGACGTTTTGTCATTTTCTATCACACGGACTTCAAACTCAGGAATGTTCACAAGTGCATAGGTCTTACCAAGTCCTGGTCTCATAAGTTTTACACGTTCAATGTTTAGACGTATTTTGTGTAACAATGCTTTAGATGTATCACTCTTTTGTGATAAGTTTTGATAACTCGTAATCAATGCTCTAAACTGATAATACTCAGGCACATAAGGCTGAAGTATCTGCTCTATGCTTTTACCTGCTTTGAGTTGCATTTTAATCTTCTTGGCATCAACCTTTTGAGCATACGTTGTGTATTTAGAAGAAAAATAGATAGAATTACGTTTTTTCTGCGCTGCATTAAAAGTTTTCAAATCAATGCATCCATTGGCAAGATTTTCTGTGTATGCTACCAACAGTTTTGTCATCAGCTTAGAGTTATGACTTGACTTCACATCGTTATACAGTTTTTGTTCTGTACAAATAGACGCATACGTATCATTTTCAAGTATGTCTAAAAATTCACTTTTTTGGTTACTTCTCCAACCCTCAGCATCTTGTACCCCTACACAGGCACTCATAAGCAGCACAGCCACTACCATCAACACACTATTTCTTAATCTCATCTATTTCCCTTCATATACTTGGCACAACTAAAGGCACTTGAAAATGCCCATTGAAAGTTATATCCGCCAAGTCTCCCCGTTACATTGAGCACTTCACCTATAAAGTAAAGTCCCTCCTCTTTTTGACTCATCATGGTTACACTGTCCACCTCTGAAGTCTCTACGCCACCTTTTGTTACCTCTGCTTTTGTGTAGCCAAATGTTCCTGCCGGTGCAAAGACATAGGCACTTAAAAGTAAAAGTTTTTCTTTCTCTAGTTGTGTATAGTGTTGGTAGGGTTTGTCATCAAGATGTAATTGTACCAAAAATGCCTTAGTTACGCGTTTTGGTAATGGCAAGAGTGACGAGAGCTGTTTTTTACTTCCTTCGATACTTTTCCACGAAAAATGAGGTAAAAAGTCTATCTCCATCTTTCCTTTTTCCCAATACAACGATGCATCTAAGACCGCAGGACCACTCAAACCTTTATGTGCAAAAAGCAAGGCACCTTTACACTGTACCTCTCCTACCGTGATGATAACTTCAGTAGAAGCACCAGAGAGTGCCTTAAAAAAGAACTCTTCTTTTTGCACAGTGAATCCCACCAATGCAGGTGCCGTTTTCACGATACTGTGCCCAAAGTGCTTAGCAATGTCATACCCTATACTACTTGCCCCTAACACAGGGAAGCTCAACCCTCCCGATGCTACTACAAGTTTTTTAGTCTGATAAGTCTGTTTTTCGGTTTTAACATAAAAAGTATCTTCTCGTTTGTCTACAAAAAGTACTTTTGTGTCTAAAACAATCTTCTGTTTTCTAGCTGTTTTTGTAAAAATATGCATCATCTCTTTGGCAGAGTCTTTACAAAAGTATTGTGTCTCTTTTCTAAGTATAGGATCCAACCCTTGTCTTTCTAACCACTGCAACAGTGCATCTTCATCAAATGCCTTAAGAGATGGTGCTATAAAGCCTTCAACACCCAAGTAGTATGACGTACCCATAACTGTATTTGTAATGTTACATTTTCCTCCACCAGAGACAAGTATCTTGGCACCTAATTTGGCATTGGTTTCGAGTATGGTAGCACTGTTTTTAGGAAGTAAAGAAGCCAGCATTAAAGCACTCGCTCCCCCTCCGATGATGAGTATATCTTGATTCATGGCAGTATTATACCAAATACATATATACTACACACGTACAAAGTAAAATGAGGTAAAAAAAGGATACGTTATGAAACCCTTCACAAAACTACTTTTACTCACTTCTTTTCTTTTAGGGTTAAGTACTACTGCTTTTGCTGCAGAAAAGTATGATACCAAAGCCTTTAGAACTGCGACAAAACTCTGCTACTCCTGCCATGGAACCCCTTTTTACCTTGCCAAACAACTCGATGATGACGACTGGGATTTTTACTTCAACACCAAAGGTAAACTCGAAAAGATCCATAAAGGAAAACCTGAAGCCATCTCTGCACTAAGAAGCCCACTTTTTAAAAAACGTAAAGAGCGTTTACTTAAGTTTTTTATAGCCAACTCCATGTATGCAGGCGCCGTGAATGGATGTGATGCAAACTTCTGTGGAACCTTGCATTAATTTCCCTCTAACCTCTCTTTTGATATGATAAAATATTAAAAGAGAGGATGACCCATGTTTAAAGTATTTGTACTCCTTAGCCTCTCTTTTTCTCTCTCTTTCTCCAGCCTCTTTACCATTACCGACAAACATGGCAAGGTGATGCAGTCTAAAAGTATCACCCATACAGAAAATGCTTGTCTTAACCAAAAAGCTACCGAGTATTCTCTTCAAGCCATCTACGATGAACTTCACCGCGCAGAATACCTAGCACGTAAAGCAAAAGTGGCAAGAAAAAGAGCCGAGCGCATCACTAAAGCAAAAGAAGAAGCCAAGAAAAAAGGCGAAACCTACCAGGTCTCAGTAGTAGACAAACAAAAACTGCTTGAAGATGCCAAGTATTTTAAGGGAGGGAAATATGTATGGGGAGGCACCACACCTCAAGGTTTTGACTGTTCTGGCTATGTGCAGTACCTTTACAAAAAGCATCATGTAAACCTTCCAAGAACTGCGTGGGCACAGTCTAAAAAAGGTGTCTCCGTCAGCAAAGAAAACCTACAAAAAGGTGACCTACTCTTTTTCCTCACCGACAAAAAAAGAGGCATACCTGTCACCCATGTAGGCATATATATAGGCAACGGAAACTTCATCCACGCAGCTTCTAAGAAGAAAGGTATCATCATCTCCCCCATCACACATGGCTCCTATGCCAGATGTTTTGTCAAAGCAACACGCCTGATAGGAAAATGTCACAAAAACCTCTAGACCATTAACACTTCAGTTACACTCATTTTTGTATACTTTCATACTTAACAAAATATAGAATTAGGAGAAAAAATGATATACAACAAAAAACACTGGATTTTACTAGGTCTTTTACCATTATTTATAGCGTGCGGAGGTGAAGGAGGAGGTGAAAGTGATGGAGTCAACTTAGCACCACCTTCTTACGCTCCCAAATATACACTCACAGCATGGAATGACTTAGGTATGCACTGCATGGATGGAAAAGATTTTTCAGTTTTTTCAATTTTACCCCCATACAACAATTTACATGCACAATTAAAATATACAGGTACCGTAGGGCTCATTGATAAAAATGTGACATTAACCTATGAATCTATCGCAGATGCGAATGGGTCTATCAATACAACTTCTGTTACCAAAACAAATTTTTGGACTTATGCGCAAAAACTCTTTGGTGCCACTTTAGCACCAGATGTAGGACTTACAGGAAACCATGCTCCAAGTACCACACCTACTGCCATGACATTTAACATTACCAATCAATGGTGGGAAGCAGATGGTATTCCTCTCACACCTTACAATGATAATGGAACAAAAAATTACTATCCTTTGGTAAAAGTCGTAGCAAGAGACTCAAATGGTATATTGCTAACCTCTACTGATGTAGTCCTACCTATAAGTGATGAACTTGATTGTAAACGCTGTCATGCCTCAAATTCTGTTGCAGCAGCAAAACCTACAAGCGGATGGATGAATGATGCAAATCTCACAGTAGAACAAGACTTCAAATACAATATATTGCGTTTACATGACCAATTTCAGCCCGCAGCAGTCAGTACATATAAAACACAACTACTTGCAAAAGGTTATGACTACAATACTACAGGACTTGAAGCGACAGCAAAAAGTGGTACACCTGTCTTGTGTGCTGCCTGTCACAAATCAAATGCCTTACCAAATGTAGGAATAGGATTCAATGCAGGTATTACAATCAAAGCTTTTACTGCAGCCATACATGGAAGACATGCCTTTGTAACTGACCCTGTAACTGGATTACAACTTAACAATAGCGCCAATAGGAATAGCTGTTATGTATGTCACCCTGGCTCTACAACCAAGTGTTTGAGAGGTGCTATGGGGGATGCTAAAACAGTATCAGGTACAGCAAAAATGCAATGTCAAAGTTGTCATGGTAGTATGTCGGATGTAGGGAGTTTGGCAAGAAACGGATGGCTAGATGTACCAAATTGTCAAGCGTGTCACCATGATGGGATAGAAGAAACCTCTGCTAGAAATACTAATGGTACACTAAAAACATGGGTAGATACCCGCTTCGCAACTACTCCAAATACACCTGCTGCAGGTCTCAGTCTTTACAGATTTAGCAAGGGACATGGTAACTTACAATGTGAAGCCTGTCATGGTTCAACACATGCCATATTCCCTGCACATACAGCTGATAATCGTATGAGTATCGGGTTACAAGGTCACAGTGGTACTATTGCAGAATGTAAAACATGTCACGCCACCATTCCTGCTACAGTAACAGGTGGACCTCATGGCATGCATCCTGTTGGGGACTACTGGGTATCAGCACACCAAGCTATCGCCAGAGCAAACCCTGCACAATGTACAGTATGTCATGGTGCAACCTATAGAGGTTCTAACCTTTCTAAAACATGGACAACACGTTCTTTCTATAATGGTGCGATTTATGCAAAAGGCACTCCTGTTACCTGTTATGATTGTCATAACGGTCCAAGTGGTGGGAACTAACTAAAACATGATAATAAAATGTATGCTGTTTAACTTTATGTTTTTATTACTGGGTATTGGGATGACTTGGTATTTTACAACGCCTTATGAAAAGCTAAAGATCACTCCCTATGTGGAACCTGCTGAGTATGGCATACAATTTAACTATACATGGTAAAATAACTTATGTTGAAAATTTTATTACTTGAAGATGACCCTATATTATCAGAAACACTGGCACTTTTTTTATCGAATGAAGGGTACCATGTAGATGTTGCGATGCGTATGGAAGAAGCGGAAGACTTAAGTTTTGATACGGTGTATGACCTCTACCTTTTTGACATTAACCTTCCCCAAGGCAGTGGTTTGGAACTTCTCAAAGGTTTACGAAATGCTTCCGATGAAACCCCTACTATTTTCATCACGGCATCGACAGATTTACATTCTTTGGCACAAGGGTTTGAGCTTGGTGCCATGGACTACATACGTAAACCTTTTGACCCACAAGAGCTACTCATACGACTCCAAGCTAAATTTAAAAATGATTCACTTTTTTATGGCGATATAGAGTATCAGGAATCTGCACAAACATTACGTAAGAATGGTGAAATACTTGACATAGGAAATGTCCAGTACAAAATATTTATTACCTTACTCAAACACTGTGACAGTGTTGTCACCAAATACACACTTTTAGAGTGTTTAGAACACAGTTCAGAAGCTGCACTTCGTGTTGCTATTACCAAAATAAAACAACGACTAGGCATAGAGATAAAAAATATTAGAGGCAAAGGATACATTCTTGAAAAAGTATGAAAGGGAGTCCTTACTCAAAAACTTTTTTGTCTTTTTCCCTTTGTTGGAACTACTGCTCATTCTACTTTTTTTAGAACTATATCACGCGAAAACAAAAGAGTATAAACAAAATATGTATAAAACCATGGAAGTCTGTAGCTATACTATGGAGTGTGAACAATTTACCTTTGATTTTATCCCCAAAGACAAAGACAAACTCTATACCCTACATGATGACCATGGGCTATACAGTTTTTTTTCCATTCCAAAATCAGATAAATATTATATGCAGATTTCATATCCAAAAGAGGCGTATCAGGCAGATATGTATGCTATTAAAAAAAGTAACGCATTACGTTTTATATTGATGAGTTTTACTTTATTGATTATCGCGATATTCTTTACTTTTTACAGCCTTAGACCCATCCGACATGCACTAAAGTTAAACGATGAGTTTATCAAAGATATACTACATGATTTTAACACGCCCATTACTTCCATGGTTATCAATATTCAAATGTTCAAAAAAGAACATGGAGAGAACCCTTTTATCAAAAGAGTTTCTCTAAGTATAGACACTATTTTACACTTACAAAACAACCTAAAAAGCTTTTTACATAACCTCCCTTCTCAAAACACCGAAGTAAATATTGTGGCGTTAGCGAAAGAACGTTTACAGTTTATACAAAATATCTACCCTAAACTTCAGTTTAATGTTCAAATTTCCAACACCCTTTCTCGCTTGACCAATAAAGAATTACTCACACGTATTTTAGACAACATATTTAGTAATGCTGCACAATACAACAAATCCAATGGTGAGATAAAGCTTGTCATTACAGGTACAAAACTTAGCATAGAAGACACAGGTAAAGGTATCAAAAACATACAAAAAGCAATGCAACGGTACCACAAAGAGCAAGCCCGTGGTTTAGGACTGGGTCTACACATTGTCCAGAAACTGGCAGATGAACTTGACATTGTTATACAGATACAATCAGAAGAACATGTAGGTACCTCTGTGATACTTGACTTTAAGCATCTTAGCGAGAGTTACACATGAAAATACTTTATGCATCACTCACTTTTTTCATACTGCTTATCACACCTAGTAAGTTATACGCCAATATTGATGCACAGATAGAAGCCATACGACATGCACCTGTTGCAGAACGTTTTAAACTCATGAATGCCTTTAAACAAGAGATTGTCCAGATGAAAGAAAAAGAGCGTATTCATGCGATTACGCAACTTAAAGGCATCACTAAAAGTAAATATGCAAACAGAGCCATTAATGAGATAAAAAAACATGCACATATGCCATACAAAAAACATAAAGAAGACCAAATTAAAAGTACTAGGGATATACAAATTTTAGAAGACATAAATAAGCACATAGAAACAGAAATAGAAAATCAATCTGGAGAGAACGACAATGATAATAAATAGAAAAATATTTTTAGGACTTATTTTGATGCAAACATTGTCATCAGGGTTTTCCGTACAGGATCAAGATTTTGATGGTGTGCCTGATGCGTTGGACCACTGCCCAAACACACCATTTTTAAATCAAGTAGATGACAAAGGATGTACAACAAGCATACTTAAACTACCATACGAAACAGAAACTAACGGACTAACTCTTGCCATAAAAAGTGGGTACAATACCAATACCAACCTCATAGGAAGATCACGACAATATTCTACACAATTAAGACTCACCTATTATCTTAATACATGGAGCTATACTTTTCGTTCTGGATATTATAATGACACGCAAAAAACAGGAAGTATAGATACTACTTTTCGTATTAAAAAACGTATAGAACTCTCTTCAAACATGAACTTAGGGCTCAGTGCCTCTATCAAACTTCCTACCTATGATTTTGTAGGTAACAAAACCGACTATACACTTGCTACATCTCTCAGCTACTACCCTACCGATACCCTCTCTATTTTCGCGGGTGTTGGGCACACTTTCATCAACGACCAACAAATCACTACACCCCTCCATGATACAAACTATTCTTATCTAGGAACAGGCTACTTTTTTACAGAGAAATTCTATGCCAATCTTTCTCTCAACTATTCAGAGAGTAAATTTATCATAGAGCACTCTGCACACAACATAAGAACAACACTTTACTATAAAGTAAACGAAAAATGGTTTACTACATTTTCATACAGACGAGAACTCGATGAAAATTTACATGACACACTTAATTTTACTGTAGGCTATAAAGTGTGGTAATAAATTAACATATCAGTAACGCTTGTTTATGTATAATCAATTAATTGAAAAATAAAGGAAAAATGATGCAAAAAATAAAATACTTATCACATTTTTCGTTTTTACTTCTCTTTGCCTCTGAACTTACTTATTATCTTCTGATTTTACAAACAGGGATTATTACCTACCACCATTCCATCCTCACAGAGATATGGATGATACCAGTAGGTGGCATCTTGGGTATTGTTACTTCTGTGACTCTTAATAAAGAAAATCGCTGGCTCATGCCTTTTTTGCTTTTATTGCAATTACTACTCTCTTTTCACTATACCACTGCTAGTGGATGGGAACTTTTCCTACTAGGGCTTCTTAGTGGACTTACTGCACCCATGCTCATCGCACGTATTGACTCATTTTGGGTGGTTGTAGGTACTTTGGCACTCTCTTATACCTTCGGAACCTATATGTTTGATATAGACGCTTCAAATCGTACAAACATCGCACTTATTCTCTCTTTATTGGCATTCGTGGCATCACTTTTTCCCCATACTGTTTCAAAAACACTAAAAAGCACAGCCCTTCCATTCTACGAAACAAGCAATATATTTTTATGGTTACTCCTAGATGCTACCCTTTTTGAAACTCTGTCCAGAGATACTGTCATGCACCTATGGGGTGAATCACAGTTTACTTGGGTGATTATACTTTTTCACATCATAGGGCTTGTAGTCGCCTACATACTAAGAGATTATAAGCGTAATGATAAAGTACTATTCATACTTTTTGCTTTAACCTATAGTACTTATACATCTGGTTGGCAAAATGCTCTATCTATGCTCTATCCATTTGTCATTTCCTACTATAATGTGATTATATTAAGAAAACTCTATCGCTTGTCTTACGCCAATTTAGCCTTTGTCTCTTTAGGTCTTTGGGGTGCATCAGGTTTGGGGCTGTTCATTGCACTGTCTCATATGTTTGTCCTCGCATGGGTAGCTTGGCTCTTTTTATGCCTCTCCTATATTTGGCATAAACAAGACAAAGTTATCATGCTATTAGATATCTCTATCTTCAACCCCTTACATAAACTACACTAAAGGAAAAAATATGAAAAAAATTATCTTGCTCTCCATACTTACACTCTCTACCTCACTTATGGCTCAAAAGTTGGTCGTAAATCATGGTATTGTAAAAGCCCATACAGAAGTCTTTGGAGATAGCAGTATCGAACCTGCTACAACAGTCATCATTTCACATCTGACTATGGGAAAAGGGATTACTTCGATGAAAGGAAGTATAGATGTCTCCATTTTAAAACTTAAAAGTGATAATAGTAAAAGAGATGAACATATGGTAGAAGCACTAGAGAGTAAAAACTACCCACTCTCTACCTATACTTTCAGCTCAGTAAAAAAGGCTTCTCATGGCTATACTATCGATGGGATACTCAACTTTCATGGGGTACAAAAACCCTTACAAATCAATGCAGACATTACGAAAGAAGGTAGAGAAATCATCTTTCATGGGAAAAGCAGTTTCTTACTTTCAGACTATAAGGTAAAACCTATAAAATTATTTTTTTTAACGGTACGTAACAAAATTGATTTAGCCATTGATGTAACATTTAAAAAGTAATGGCACCCCTTAATGTTTAAATCTTTTTTACGCTACAAATACAAAAGCATACTCATACTTATCTCTGCCGTTGCAGCCATAGCTTCTATCTTTTTGATTACGGCTTTGGGCAATGGTATCATCTCTATGTATGCATCTATGCTTAAAACCGATGGAGACATCATCGTGATGCAAAAAGGGGTTGCCGATACTTTTTTTTCTGACATCAACCGTTCACTGCTTGCACCCATAGCTAACATAAAAGGTGTAGCCACAGCACAAGGTGTCATCGTAGGCGCTGGCGCTATTGAAAGCATCCCTATCGCAGGGATTTATGGGGTTACAGACAACCGTATGTCCAACTATCATCTTACACGTGGTCACTACCCCAAAGGTATAGAGGTGATGATTGGAGAAAGCATTGCAACGATTTTAAATTATCCTAAGCAAATACATCTCATGGGAAAAACATTTCAAGTCTCAGGCATCTACCAAAGTGACATTGGTTTTGAAAATGGTGGCGTGGTCATTCCTATAGCACAAGCCCAAACGCTTTTTCACAAAAGTGCCTCCTTTTTGCTTGTCTCTTTAGACAAAATCACACAAAATACAGATAGTGTAATCCGTAAAATACAACACCTCAACCCAGATATTGAGGTCAAATCAACCACAGAGTTTATCGACAACTACAACCAATTTAAAATCATCCGTATCTCTTCAGGTGTCATTGCCTCTATCTCCTTTTTTATGGGATTTCTAGCCATCGTGAGTCTCATGAGTATGATGATTAACGACAGACGGTATGAATTTGGTATCAAACGTGCGATGGGTATTTCCAAATTTAAAATTATTAGAGATGTCATACTTGAAGTACTTGTCCTCACGCTGATAGCCTTCTTTATCGCCTATGGCGTAAGTCTTGTTTTGCTCAATGTTCTCGAACATATTGACAAGTTTCAAGGCTATTTGAGTGGAGAGATAGATGCGAGACTCTTTATCACATTACTCATCGGTTCTACGTTTATGGCGATGCTGGGTGCAGCCATACCTGCATGGATTGCAGCACGCATTGACCCTATAATTCTCATCAACAAAGGACAGTAGATGATACGTTTAGAACATATTTCACATCACTACGCCAAAGAACCTGTATTGCACGATATATCTTTGCAAATTGAAGCAAACAGTTTTAACATCATCTCAGGAGAGAGTGGCTCTGGTAAATCGACCCTTCTCTCTGTCATTTCTACCCTCTTAACCCCAAGCAAGGGGAAGCTCTTTTTTGACAAGACACAAAGCACTCAGATTAAGAATATGGATATTTTCAGAAACAGACACATAGGTTTTGTCTTTCAGTTTCACTATCTTATAAGCCATTTGACAGTCTATGAGAACATCGCTTTAGTGAGTCGTAAAAGTAAAAAAGATGCCCAAGAAGTATTGAAAAAACTTGGTATTTTAGATTTGGAAAACAAATATCCTGATGAAATATCAGGAGGACAACGTCAACGTGCAGCTATCGCAAGAGCGATTATTAACCAACCCAAATATATTTTTGCAGATGAACCCACGGGAAGTTTGGACTCTAAAAATTCACAGATTGTTTTTGATATTTTAAGAGAGCTTGATGCGACTGTGGTTGTTGCCACACACGAACTAGGGTATGCACAAAAGGATGATACAATGATTACACTCAAGGATGGTCGTTTATGTTAAAAAAAATGCTTGTGCCTCATTTTTGGTTCTCATATGCCTTTTTTATCTTGGCTTCCTTTTTCGGACTACTCTATTCTCTTCAGTTATTAGGTATGGGAGACACACTCCTTAGAGCAGACCTCTCAAGGTCTCTACACATCTCTTTGATGCTTTACGGGTTCTTGACACTCATGATGACCTTACTTCCTTTTGCACTTTTTGACAAAGAAGGCATCATTTCCAAAGAGGGCATGAAAGATTTGGAACGTTTTTTATACTTGTGGTACATTTTTCTTATTTTTATGGTTTTTTCCATTGCTATGGGCAACGTGAGAGGCTTACCTTTTTATGATTTTCCCTATGAACTCAACGGACTCTTGGCATTGGCTGGATTTTTTTACATTAAAGCAATTTTTAAAACCATTAAAAACTACACCGTAAAACCACTATGGGTCAAAGTCTCTTTGGTCTTAGTCATCGCCAGTCCTTTTGCACTGCTCATACTGATGAACCCCCAATACGGTCAAGTAGAAAAGATGCTCCTTGGACCTCATGGAGACAATACTCTGGGTATGAGTTTTGCACTACTTGCTATCTATTATCTCACCATAAAATTAGCCTCAAAAAAGATTAGTTTTCAAACCAAGTGGCACATTTTATGGCAAATTCCTTTGGTTTTTTACATACTCAGTGTACTCTACCGCTCTTTTGTCAGCCAGATAAGCTACAACACCGAGTGGTTTTTACAATACCTCACCCTACTCTACATTCCAGTCCTCTACAGATGGTGGAAAGATGCAGGACTTTCTATCAAAAAACATTTAGCACTGTTTATCTCCATTATGGGCTTTTTATTTGCCGATGTAGAAGGGAACATCCTCTTCATACCTCATATACGTGCAATGTTTCATCGAAATGACCTAGTCGTAGGACATTCGCATGTGGCAGTAGGTATCAGCTTTTTGTTTTTAGCCTTTGCCATCTTAGACCATTATGTCAAAATATCCAAAAAACATGTTCTCTTTCTTACCGCCATGTTAGCACTCATGGCATTTGTATTAACACTCAGTGGTTTTGAACAGGTAGGCTTTTGGGATATGCATATTACGCTTTGGTGGACACTGCGTTCACTTTTTGGGCTGCTCTTTTTTGCAGGACTTTTTTGGCTTGCCTTCAAAGCCTTACCCTTCCCACCCATCGCACAGTATAAGCAGATGAAGGCTATAGACATCTACAACGCCATAGGCTTTCTCTCCGATGGTATAGGCGGCATGCTTTTGCTCTTTTTTGGAAGTACCCTCTACGGATGGATTGGCATGGCATACCATACGGGGTATCAGCAGATTGTCTTTGGGTTTGTAATGGGTGTAGGGGTATTACATCTTATGGGCTTACTGTTAAAAAAAGAAGCGTATACTTATGCACAAGCTACAGCACTGTTGCGCGTGCTAACAGCTGCTGGTTTTTTTGCACTCTATAAAGCAGATATCCTTGGTTGGATTGCCTATGCCATCGCAGGGATAGATTTGCTTTTTGTGCTCGTATATTTAATTTTAAAGGATTCTTATGAAAAAAATAGTCACTCTTAGTTTAGTGTTCAGTGTCATGCTCTTTGCAGGATTTAAAGTAGGAGACACCTTTCCTACCTTACATTTAAGTAACCAGTTTGAAAAACAAACCGATGTCACAAACAAAACCCGATACATTTTGATGGCATTCGAAAAAGATGTTTCTGTAGAAACTGCTGATTTTTTCAAAAAACAACCCAAAGGATTTTTAGAGAAAAAACATCTGCTTTATATTTCAGATATTAGCTCTATGCCCTCTTTGATTACTTCTATGTTTGCTTTACCTAAAATGAAAAAGTATCCTTTTCCTGTCTTGCTCATCAACGATGATAGAGGAGAACAATTTGACAAAAAAGATGGGGTACTAACACGCTATACACTCAAGCATCACAAAATCACTGCGATAGACTTCATCCTTCCAAAAGAACTTGCAACACAGTTCAAATAGTCTATGCATAGCTACAGCAAAGGAAGGTTTTATGGAAAATATGACACTTCAAAAAAAGTGAAACTATGGGATGTCCTGCGATGGAAGGTCTTTCGTAAACCTTCATTCCAACAGAAAAAAATACCCATACAACCTTTACAAATCAAAGATGATAGAGATGCTTTGAAGCAAAAAGGTGACTTTATCTGCTGGCTCTCCCATGCCTCCTTTCTCATCCAACTTGGAGGTAAACGCATACTTATTGACCCTGTTTTTGGTGACATTCCTTTGTATAAACGACAAATACCTACCCCCTATAGTAGCGATGTTTTAGGAGAAGTAGATTATCTTTTACTCTCACATGTGCATTATGACCACTTTGATATACCTACACTTCGTAAAATAGCTCCTAAAAATCCCCATGCCATACTCCCATTGCATATGTCCAAAGTACTCCATAAAGCTGGCTCATTAAAGACGACAGAACTTGATTGGTATGAGTCTTACACAGACGGAGAGATACATATTACGCTAGTCCCTGCAAGACATTGGGGAAGACGAGGCATTTTCGATAGAAACAAAGTGCTGTGGGGTGCCTATATCATACAGCATAAAGAAACTACCCTCTTTTTTTGTGGAGACAATACGAGGGGAGAGCATTTTAAAGAGATAGGCGAACGCTTTGACATAGACTATGCCCTTATGCCTATTGGTGCCTACTCACCCAAAAACATCATGCAACATAATCACCTCAACCCAGAAGAGGCGGTAGAAGCCTGCAAACAGCTAGGAGCGAAAACCATGATACCCATGCACTATGGCACCTACAAATTAACCGATGAACCACTGGATGAGCCTCTAGCGTGGTTAAAAAAAATCACACAAGATGCTTCTTTTGATATTAAAATCTTGCAGGCAGGAGAAGTCTTAGCACTCTAAGCCTTCTTACAATCGTTGTAACTTTTGCAACCCAACTTTAACCAAAGTACTTGTATCGCCACTGGCACCCTGCAAGGCTTTTTGAATGGCATCTTTTTTAAACCCTAAACTCTCCAACGCCATCACTGCTTCGCCCAATGCCCCAGAGTGACCACTCTCTTCATTACCATCTACTATGAAGTCTGCAAGTTCTACCAGTATGCGACTTGCTGCCTTTGGGCCTATGCCAGGAACACGTTTGAGCATACTCACATCTTTAGAAGCTACCACTTTGGCAAAGGTACTTGGTGTAAAAGTAGAACAGATAGCAAGTCCAACTTTAGGACCAACACCGTTTATCTTGAGTA
>JALUYL010000010.1 GCA_027012955.1 Sulfurovum sp. | reverse complement strand
TATAGATAATTAGCAAATTAGAGGTAGAATATCAGAGATTTTACCTTGTAATGATTTTTTTAAGCTCAAAAATTACTATAAGGAAAAATTAGTCACTTGGGTGGGTTTGAATTTGCAAGTGGCTCTAGTGAATGAATAATATTATAGAATTCAATGTTTATATCGTTCAAGGAGAAGTGATGCAAAATGAGACCATGAAAACCTGCACACTATGTGGAGCTGAACTCATAAGAGTAAAGAGATACCTCAATGGGCTGACTATTGTGTAGTATGTGGTGAAGGGTTTCTTTCTCCTAAAGATTTGAAAGCATCACAAAAAGAGCTGGCTAATTTTAAAAGAGAAGTAGATCATCTGCTCACAACAGATGAGATAAGAGCTGTACGAAAAAGGCTTAAACTCACCCAAGAAAAAGCCTCAGCTATATTTGGTGGTGGGGTACGTGCTTTTCATAAATATGAAACAGGCGAAAATGCACAGAGCAAACCATTAGACATCTTATTAAAACTCATAGACAGCGGTAAAGTCACTTTGGATGATTTACAGAGGGTAGGGTAAATACTATAAAGTAGGTTTTATAACCTACTCTATAGGTAAAGGAAAGAGGGGTGTGAATAACTTAGATTGGTAAGACTCTTATCTTATCGCTAAGTTTCTCTTTTAAAATGTTTTCGATAGCAAAGAGTGTACCTGTAGCTGAACTTGCACAGCCAGAACATGCACCCAAGTAACGAATGTAAATGTCAAAGTTTTCACCATTTTCTTTGATGTCTAAAATTTCCATATCTCCACCATCCATGACGAGCATTTGACGAATGTTTTCGTCTACTACTTTATCAACAGCTTTGATGCGTTGTACGATAGTCATACCAGCAAAGTCTCCAGCAGGTGCAGTGTCATTACCTAGCGATGCTTTGCCTGCTAGTTTCTCTTTTTCATACTCTTCAAGAAGGTCTACAAGGTAGATATCTTTCTCTTCATGTCCACCAGGGCGGATACATGACTTACAGAATGCGCCCGCTTTAGTATAGTCTGTTATCTGTTCAACAGTAGTAAGGTCATTAAGACGGATAACTTCTTGAAGTGTAGAGAGTGTTACACGTGCACATTCACATACGATTACTTCTTCTTCAAAGCTTTCCATATCTACACCTTTATACTGTGCAGCAGCCTTTTTAATAACATCATATGCCATAACAGAACAGTGCATTTTTTGTGGTGGTACTGCAGGGGTATCTGCATCATCACGCATAGCAAGTTCTACATCGATGTTTGTGATTTTAACTGCTTCATCTACTGTTTTGTCTTTACAAAGTTCAGCCATAGTATCTGAAGATGCAATGGCTGTACCACAACCAAAACTTTTAAATTTAGATAAAAGAATTTTATCTGTCTTTGGGTCAACCGCCCAGTAAAGACGCACAGCATCTCCACAACTTTCTGCTCCGAAGTCTGCAACGATGAGTCTAGCACCCATCTCTTTTGCTTGTTCTTCTGTAATCTCACCCATATTTTGTGGGTTATTCATAAGGTCTGTAACCTTGTCGCTGTACTCATCCCAGATGGTACCGCCTATTAAACTATCTATTCCCATGTTATTTCCTTTAACTATTTTCTGTTAATTAATCTCACAAGTGAGATGAGCCTTCTGCTGAAGAAAACTCAGCGTTAGCGTAGGTAAGATGGGCTTTGCCCATTTACCGTTCTATCAATGATGATGTGCGTCTAAGCCTGATTCATGACCTTCTGGTGCATAGGCGTAAGAACTTGATATCCCTCTAAGTCTGATGACTGCTGTATTGACTACTTTAAGTGTATAGTCTAACTCTTCTTGTGTTGTGTAACGGCTAAGTGAAAAACGTATAGCTGTATGTGCTAAGTCTTCTGCTGCACCTATGGCTTCCATCACTGAGTTTGCTTCCAAGTCTTCAGAGGCACAGGCAGAACCTGTACTCGCTCCGATACCTGCACGGTTTAAGTCCCATAGCATTGACTCACCCTCGATACCTCTAAATGAGATAAGAATGGTGTTAGGTGTTCTTTTATTTCTAGGAGTCACGACGAAAGTATCTTCTATTTTAAGAAGTTCATCTTCAAAGTCATCTCTCATTTCTCTGATGTCTGTCATCTCAAAGTCTAGTGCATCTACAGCTGCTTCGATGGCTTTACCCATACCTACGATGCCAGCAACGTTCAGCGTACCTGAACGGTATCCACCCATTTGTGAACCACCATGAAGTAGAGGCATAAGCTCTTTACCTTTTTTGATGTAAAGCGCACCTACACCCTTAGGACCATGGAACTTGTGTGCTGAAAATGTAAGGTAATCTACATTAAACCCTTGTACATTCACTGGGAGTTTACCTATGGCTTGTACTGCGTCAGTGTGAAATAACACACCATGCTCTTCACAAATATCACCTATCTCTTCAACTGGGAAGATGGCACCTGTTTCATTGTTTGCCCACATGACTGAAACCAAGGCAGTTTTGTCAGTAATGTTGTCTCTTACAGCCTGCACATCTACAATACCTTCATTGTTGATAGGTAAGTAGGTCACCTTACAACCCATACTCTCTATCCATCTCGCAGTAGCGATAACAGATGGATGCTCTACTTCAGAAACCATTATGTGGTTCTTCTTGCCTGTAAGTATCTGTTCAAAATAGATAGATTTTAGTACCCAGTTATTGCTCTCAGTCGCACATGAAGTGATGATGACTGAATCTTTATGATTTGCATTAATTCCTGCATAGATTTTTTCCATACCTGTTTTAATACCAGGGTGCGTATCTGATGCAAATGAATGCAGTGAATTAGGATTACCATACTTTTGTACAAAGTAAGGCTCCATCGCTGCAAACACTTGAGGGTCTATGATAGTTGTTGCGTTATTGTCTAAATAAACGGTTGTCATATTGGTCTCCTTTGAAAGAGACAAAGTCTCTTTCAAATTCCTCTCACTAAAGCTTCACTTTCGTTCAGGAATCTATGAATTTTTTAATTAAGACTTATTTAGTCCTAATTGATTTTCTGCATAATACGCTGTTATTCTTAAGATAACATAAAAAATGCGTTTTAAAGGAGAGTATATTACTCTTAATTAGGTTAAAGGAAGCTCAAATTCCCTTGATATAGGTCAATAGATTAAAATATCAAAAAGGTATATAATATAAATAGATCAATTTAAAAGGATGAAGTATGGCTACAAAAATAAAAGAACATGGTATTGGTATAGCAATCAAACGTAGTAAAAAAAATATTTTTATTGAAGTTACAATGTTGGGTAAGTTAAAGCATGAAGACTATCAACTGTTTGTGCCTATGATAGATAAGGCATTGAAAAATGCAAAAGGGTTAGAGGTAGATTTGTTGGTAGATATGAGAGGCTTTAAAGGCTGGGAACTTTTAGCAGCGTGGGATGATATGAAATTTGGTGTCAAACACCGTAATGCTTTTGATAAAATGGTAATTGTGGGCAACAAAAAATGGGAAGAAGACTCTGTTGCTATGATGAGTCATCTTATGAAAGGTAAAAGTAAATTTTTTAAAGATAGAGATAAAGCATTGGCATGGTTGCTAAAGTAAATTTTTAAAGAGAGAAAAAATCCTCTCTTATGTGTTGATATGGATTAAAAATTAGATGGTGTAGGTGTATTGATAAGATTATAAAATTCATTTCGTGTACGTTCATCTTTTTTAAAGAGCCCACGAAGTGCAGAACTTACAGTGGTTGAGTTGATTTTTTGTACCCCTCTCATCTCCATACACATATGGCGCGCATGCACAACGACTGCGACACCCTTTGGTTTGATGGTTTGTAAGATAGCATCAGCTATTTGTTCAGTCATTTGCTCTTGTATTTGTAAACGTCTGGCATAGACATTGACGATACGAGGGATTTTAGAAAGACCTACCACTTTACCATCTGGGATGTACGCCACATGGGCACGTCCGATGATAGGAAGCATATGGTGCTCACACATAGAGTAAAATTCGATATCTCGTACGAGTACCATCTCATCATTACTGGTGGTAAAAAGTGCTTGGTTGAGTATCTCTTCAGGGTCTTGGTCATAGCCTTCTGTAAGAAACTTTAGTGCTTTGGCTACACGACTGGGTGTTTTAAGAAGCCCCTCTCTTTTAGGGTCTTCTCCTAAGAGTTCAAGTACTTTTGTTACCGCTTGTTCAAATTCTTCGTCTTTTGTCATCATATGTTCCAAATGTTAATATGTGTGTATTG
>JALUYL010000009.1 GCA_027012955.1 Sulfurovum sp. | reverse complement strand
TGGACGAAAGTGTCACCTGATGGGTGATAACAAAAAGTGACTCTTTCGTTCTTCTTTTACTGTATTATACGCTACTTCCTCTTGTTTGGTTATTTTTCTATTTCGTTATTGGGGTTATAAGTGACCTGTACATATTAATCATTTTAGGCTACACTAAGAAAAATATTTAAGAAAGGCATACTCTTTTGAAGAAACAAATGATACATTTTTTACTACTGTTTTCTCTTTTCTTCAACATTGCTCATGCCTCCATTATCGCTACTGAAGATACTTGTCAGCATGAAACTGCCCATGAGTATGTTGCAGAGCAATCACAGGCTACAGACTGTGGTGATTTGTGTGCGTTGCATCACCTCTTTCATTTTATGGCTATCATATCTGATGTTCAAATACATTTTGATGCAAAACATGCCAAAACGCTACTTACAGAAAAACCAACACTTTACACCCCTCCATTCCAACAAACAAGCATCAAACCTCCTATAGCTTAAACCGCGTTACCACACCCTAGTTCTCTTTTTTTAAGGCAGAACACATATCTAAAACTATTACATTAACAGGAAAAACCTATGAAAAAAATCGTTATGATTTCTTTGGGCTTGACACTTGTCTCTTTTGGGATGAGCTATGAAAAGTTCAAACAATACACACTTACACATGCGAAGACATTGCAAAAGCAGTCTCTCTCACTACAGGCAACACAAGAGCAAAACAATATTCTCTTACGTTCAAAAAACCCTAGTCTCAACCTTGAAGCTTCACGCTTTAACCCAGACCAGACAGACTCAAGTTTTGGCTATTCAGTCATTGCTTCTCAAAGTATACGTACAGGAAACTTTTATGGTGGATTGGAAGACCAAGCCAATGCAAGTGCTCTTTTACAAGAAGCCTATGTAACACAAGGAAAAGCTGGTTACATTAAAACACTTGAAAACCTCTACACAGAGTATGTCTATCAGAGTAAACTGCTTACCTTGCTTCAAGAGGAGTATAAACTCTCCAACAAAGTCACTAAAATTGTTGAAGAACGTTATAAAAATGGTTCAGAAAACAAAGTAGCCTACCTACAGGCAAAAACAAATACCATTGCCCTGAAAACACAAATGTACACAACAAAACAGCAGTTAAACACGCGCTACTACCAACTATTGGCTATCGCTGCGTTAAAAGAGAAAGTGACACTTTCGAAAACATTTATCTACCCTGTTTCGGCACAAACCAACACAGGTACAAAAGTAAACCCACAACAACAGATACTTGATGCCAAAGCAAAACTCTTAGAGAGTCAGATACGTATGAATGACAGTAGCATTGAAAACTTTCAAGTATACGGTGGTATAGAAGATCAACCAGATCAGTCTATCTTAAGAGTGGGTGTTAATGTGGCACTGCCAGTTTTTAACAACAAATCTGAAGAAAAAAGACTTGCAAAGCTTCAACAACAACAGATTACTCTGGACAATGAACAGCTAGATATTGATATCCATGCACAAAGTATGATGCTCAAGTCATCCATCAAAGAGTTAAGCAACCAGTATTATACGCTCGTAAAACTCAAAACAGAGCAAAAAACACTCAATGACTTGCTACAAGAGGGGTATAAGATAGCCCAAGGGTCCATCTTTGTAATGATGAACGCACAAAACAAACTCATACAGACACAAAAATCTCTGCTTCAAACCCAAAAAATGATTAACACACAAAAAATAAAATTACGTTTTATACAAGGACAATACAATGACTAAATATTTACTATTACTGCTTCCATTATGGGCTTTTTCAAATGAAATAAACATGTCACATGCACAAATGAAACCCTTAGGAAAGATTGTAAAAACCAATGCACAGATTACGCAACTCTCCGACCAAAAACAGGAGATAGTCTCTCGTCTTCCTGGTCATGTGGAACACTATTTTGTGACTACTGGACAAGAAGTTAAAGAAGGAGAAAAAGTGGTGCTCATAGAGTCTATAGCACTTTCTAAAATGTCTGCAGAGTATGTCGCACTCAGACAACAGGTCAATGCATCAAAAGAACAACTTGGGGTAACTAAAAAACTCTATAAAAAAGGACTTGCTTCACAAAATGAACTGAACCAAAAGATCATAGCCTTAGAAAAAATACTAGCAAAACAAAATGCCCTTGTTTCGCAACTTAAATCTCTTGGTATCAAAGCATCAGACTTAAAAGAAGCTACAGATAAATTTGTCCTTTATGCACACTCTAGTGGTGTTGTAGGAGAGATATTTGTACCACTGCACTCCAATGTCAATGCCCAAGATGCTCTTATGTCTATCGTGAACCGAAATCACTACTATGCCATGGCATATATGAGTGTCGATGATGCTATGAAAATTACACCCAAAACCACTGGGTTTGTCACCATTGCGAACAAACAGTACCCTGTACGATTTGTGCAACTCCTGCCAAATATTGATGAAGCAACACAACGTGCAAAAGTACTCTTTATGATGATGAAATATCCTAAAAATACACTGATTCATGCCTTTATACAAATAGATATAAGCTTAGAGCCTTACCAAAATGCAGTCATGATCAAAAAATCTGCACTTTCACTCTTCCAAGGTGAGTGGGTTGTATTTGTTGAAACACATGAAGATGAAAAAGGACGTGAAGCTGATACGCATCCCAAAAAGGGAAACGATGAAAAAGCAGGTGATAATGATGAAGCAGAGGAAGAAGTACCCTATGCACCAAAAGTAGTACAAATCATAGCATACAATGGCGACGAAGTAGCCATAAAAGGGTTAAAACCAAACGAAGAGTATGTAAGCGATGGTGTCTATTATGTTAAATCCATGCTCCTTAAATCTGCCATTGGCGATGGGGATTAGGAGCTAAAGATGAAACGTTTTTTTGAACTGTTAATACAGTATAAATTTTTAATCATAGCCCTTTTCATTGCCATTTCCAGTTTCGGATACAAGGCTTACACTAATATTCCCGTAGATGCCTTTCCAGATATTACACCTAAGCAGGTCGTTATCTATACAGAAAGCCCAGGAAACTCCGCCGAGGACATAGAAAAACTCATCACCTATCCTATAGAAGCAGCTATGTCTGGGCTTCCTGGAGTAAAGATGATACTTTCAAACTCTATCTTCGGACTCTCTTATGTCTCTATTTTCTTTGAAGATAAGTACAATACCTATTTTCTCAGACAACTTGTAACTGAACGCCTCAATACTATCAAAATACCACAAGGCTGGGGAACACCAACCATGGGACCAAACACAACAGGTCTTGGACAAGTCTTTTGGTATCAAGTGGCTGACAGTACAGGCAAGCTTTCTACAACCAAACTACGTGAGATACAAGAATATATCGTCACACCTCTACTCAAGTCTGTAGATGGGGTAGAAGATGTCATTAGCTGGGGTGGTTTTACAAAACAATACGATGTGCTCATCGACCCCAAACGCCTACAGGCAACCCATACTACCTATGATGATGTCGTAAAAGCTCTACAACATTCCAATATGTCAGCAGGTGGACAATATCTTGAGTTTAACAAAGAGCAGTACCTTATCCGTGGTGCAGGTTTTTATCAGACACAAGATGATATTAAAAACACCGTCATACGCAGTAAAGATGCCATCGCTGTGACCATTGCAGATGTGGCAGAAGTCAAAGAAGGGAAAGCACCACGTTTTGGTGCAGTGACTATTGATGGAAAAGAGGCAATGTTTGGTATGGTACTGCAAAGAAGTGGTACCAATGCTGCCAAAGTGGTGGATGCCATTAAAGAAAAACTCCCATTGGTAAATGCTGCCCTCCCAAAAAATATAAGCATCAGAACGATATATGATAGAACAGAGATTACACATAAAGCAGTCAATACCATGACTTCTGCTCTCTTGACAGGGTCTATACTCGTTGCTATCGTACTCTTTTTGTTCCTCTTTGAACTTCGGTCGGCATTTATCGTTATCCTCTCTTTACCTGTCTCCTTACTCATCGCATTTTTGATGATGCAAGAGTACGGTATGTCTGCAAACCTTATGAGTCTCTCAGGGCTTGCCATAGCCATAGGGATGATTGTGGATGGTACTATCGTTGTGGTGGAAAACAGTTTTAGACTACTGCATGACAACCCCAAACTTGGACGCGCAGAAGTCATTGCTATGGCAACAGCAGAAGTTGCAAAACCTGTTATTTTTGCCCTACTCATCATCGCCGTAGTCTTTATACCACTACTCAGCCTTGAAGGACTTGCAGGAAAGCTCTACTCACCTATGGCACTAGATATTGTATTTGTCATGTTAGGTTCACTGGCAGTAGCACTCCTGCTTGTACCCGTACTCTCATTTATGATGCTCAAAA
>JALUYL010000008.1 GCA_027012955.1 Sulfurovum sp. | reverse complement strand
TACTTTTATCCTTGGACGAAAGTGTCACCTAATGGGTGATAACAGAAAGTGACTCTTTCGTTCTTCTTTTATCCTATTATACGGTACTTCCTCTTGGTGGCTTATTTTTCTATTTCGTTATTGGGGACAAAATATAGTGTTGTAAAAGTTTCATTGTTCTGCTATACTAACGGCATTGAAAGATGATTTAGAGTTCATCTTTGGCTAGATTTTTATTGGTAACCTTTGTTTGCAGTATTATCCTTTCCAAAAACACTCCACTTTATATTTTGAGCATATCAGCAATGATATGTATATACACAACCAAAGGAATTACAATGGCAGAATTAGTAAACGGATCAGTTAAATGGTTTAACAGCGAAAAAGGTTTCGGTTTTATCGAACAAGAAAATGGCGGAGATGATGTATTTGTACACTACCGTAATATTAACAACAATGGTTACGACCGTGTTTCTCTTAATGATGGACAAAAAGTAACTCTTGAAGTAACAAAAGGTGACAAAGGCTTACAAGCTGAAAACGTTACAGGTCTTTAAGAATTACGCTTAAGACATTTTAAGGGAGTAGCATTTTCTACTCCCTTTTACACTCTCTATCCCTCTTTTTTTTCCTCTTTATCTTCATTCTTTTTATCAAGCTTTTTTTGACGCTTTTCTTCTTGTTTTTTTTGTTTTTCAATTTCTCGACCGCGTTTTTCATATGAATAGTTTGTTTTTGCCATGTTTCTAGTCTCCGTAGTATATGTTGATAGTTCTATAGTATCATATATTGTATGATATTATAGTCATTAACATATATAGTGGAGTAATATGATGCAAACAACCCTAACGCAAACCCTATGGGAAGAAGCACTAAAAGAAGAGTGGGCTAAACCATACATGAAAGCATTGGCATCATTTTTAGATACTGAGACTAAAGAGGGTAAGTGTATTTTGCCTCCTAAACCACATTGGTTTGAAGCACTTAATGCTACACCATTAGACAAAGTTAAAGTAGTCATCTTAGGACAAGATCCATACCCCACAAAAGGACATGCACATGGACTCTGTTTCTCTGTGCAAAAAAGGGTAACGCCTTTACCCAAGTCACTGCAAAACATCAACAAAGAACTTTATGCTGATTTAGAGGTAGATAATTCTCATACAGGTTACTTACTTCCATGGGCGGAGCAGGGCGTACTATTACTCAATGCAGTGTTGACAGTAGAAGAGGGCAAAGCCAATGCACACAAAGATAAAGGCTGGGAACAGTTTACAGATAAAGTAATCTCTATCGTCAATGCAGAGTGTGAAAATGTGGTCTTTGTACTTTGGGGAGCATACGCTCAGAAAAAAGGCAAGCAGATAGATGCTAGTAAACACCTAGTCATCAACGACCCACACCCCTCACCACTCTCTGCTTATAGAGGATTTTTTGGCTCTAAGCCGTTTTCTAGCGTGAATGAATATTTAAACTCTCATGGTAAAGAGCCTATAGTCTGGCAGTTAGAAAATAAAACAACACTGTTTTAAAAGGTGAAATATGCAAACAATAGCATTTAAACGTAAAGAAGTTATACCATCAAAAGTAGTCTGTATAGGACGTAACTATGTAGAACATATAGAAGAGTTGGGTAATGAGATACCTGAAAATATGGTAGTATTTAACAAACCAAATTCTGCCATCTCAGATACTTTGTATTATTACTCTGAAGATACACGCTTTGAGGGTGAGATATGTTTTCTCATTATGGATGGGCAGATAGCAGGTGTAGGGTTTGGGTTGGATTTAACCCATGCAGATATACAAAACAGACTCAAAACCAAAGGCTTACCATGGGAAAGAGCCAAGGCTTTTGATGGCTCAGCAGTGCTGAGTGCGTTTGTACCTTTTTCTGGAGACACAACAACACTCAGTATGAAACTCTACATCAATGGTTCGCTCATACAATTTGTCGACTATGATTTGATGATGTACAAACCCGATGTAATGGTAGAAGAGATAAAAAGTTTCATGACCTTAGAAGATGGTGACATCATCATGTCTGGTACACCTAAAGGGGTTGGAACTTATAGTGTGGGTGATATATTTTTAGGACAGCTGTATAGTGGAGAGACTCTTTTAGTGGAGCAGGAGTGGGAGGTAAAAACACCATGAACCCAAATTTTGAAATAAAAGAAAAAACACTTATTTATGATGTACTAGATAAATCTGAGTATGGAACATTGGCACTGTGTGTTGAGAACAAACCCTATGCTGTACCAGTGAATTTTGTACGTATAGATAATGACATCTATTTTCACGGTGCATTGAAGAACAAAAAGATGAAGATGTTAGAGAAAAATCCTAATGTATCATTTTCAGTAGTAGAGAATTATGCATTGATAGACTCTGACTTCTCAAGTACAGAAGGCTTGGCATGTCCTGCGACTCAGTTTTTCAAGTCGGTCAGTATTGATGGTGTAGCAGTAATGCAAGAGGGTAGAGATGTTAAAGCTAAGGTCTTTGAAGCGTTTATGCGAAAACTCCAGCCCAAAGGTGGCTACAAATCCTTTAGTGATCGTGAGTATGATACAGCCATTAAATCCACAGCAGTGGTGAAGATAGAAGTGGAAACTCTTTCTTGCAAGTTCAAATTTGGACAACACCTGAATGAAGAACGCTTTGAGATGATAGTCTCACATATACTAGAACGTGGTACACAGATAGATAGAGAAACGGTTAGACTCATGAAAGCACAACGAGGAGCAAAAGATGGAATATAAAGTAGCCACATTAAACGACATAGACGCAACACTTAAACTACATGCTAAGTATCAAATTGACAGTATAAAAGAAGAGGACAAAAAAGATGGCTTTGTGACGACTGCATTTACAAGAGAAGAACTTACCCAACTCATAGAGCAAGAGCAGGGGCTTTTTATTGCAAAAGAGGGTGAGGAGGTGTTGGCGTATGTCATGTCTGCCTCATGGGAATTTTGGTCTAAGTGGGAGATGTTTCAACACATGATAGCAGACTTGCCAAACTTAAGCTACAAAGGGGTACAACTAAGTACAGAAAATTCTTATCAATACGGACCTATCTGCATAGACAAGCGTGTGAGAGGTACGGAGGTACTACCAACTATCTTTGACTTTGCGCTAAAACATATGTCTAAACGCTACCCTATATTAGTCACCTTTGTGAATCAAATCAACCCACGTTCTTATGAGGCTCATCATCATAAATTGGGGTTAGATATTATCCAAGAGTTTGAGTTTAATGGCAATAGGTATTGGGAGATGGGGTGTTTGACAAATTTAGCCTAATCTCACAGGCAAATAATACGCCACATCAAAGCATTCATCCTCAGATAAAAAATGATTCTTTTTAAAAATAGTATATGAGGGTAATGTGGTAGCCTCATAGCCACTTTGGGGGAGCCACTCTTGGTATGCCCATTGTATGAGTTTGAGTATGTCACCATACTTGCCTTGCACCTCAAACTTGGCGTAAATGCCCTTAGGTATGACAAAAGCTGGCAAAGAGGTCTGCTCTAAGGATGTGTTGTCCTCCACGCTGATGGCTGCGATATAGTAGCACGCATCTAGTGGGGTGACTATGGGGTTGTCGTGGTAGATGCCTATGGAGGTGTAGTTTTCTATCTCGTTGGTGTAGAGCCATGCACGAAGCTTTTGCCAGATTTGCTTGACCTTGGGTGAGTAGCCTTTGTGGCGTATGTAGTAGGCTCTTATCTCTGGCTGTTTGACTATGCTAGGCTCCAATGCCTCATACGTTGCCACCGAAGCAGAAGCAGAGTCCGAACTCTCTATGATGCTCTGAGCGTACTGCTTATGCCCTCCTCTTCGCCACTGGGTGGGTTGTCATAACAAAGCGTGCTTTGAAAACCCGTATAAAAGAAGTCTGCGAACTGTAGCCACACATATTAGCTACTTGGGTAATGGTAGAGCCTTGGTTGGTAATGAGCAGACTCGCTGCCTTTTGCAGGCGTATAGACTTTATCATCTCATAGATGTTCACCCCCATCTGAGCCTTAAACAAACGTTGCAAATGAAAACGACTCACACCTAGGTGATTGCATAGTTCATCTATGTTGATGTCAGTGTCTATATATCGGTAGATATAGTAGAGTGCATCATTGGCTAGTTTGGTATGCTGGGCTTGGGTGGTGGATTTCATGGGTTCCTTTTTTCATTATGTAAAGATTAATGCATTTTTTTAACATGTTGGGTTATACGTGTAAAGATTTTGCGATTTTCTTTACACGTTTATTTTTCTCTTCAGAGCTATGTCGAAATTTTGGTATTTTTTATACATAGGAGCCACTTGCAGATTCCCAAAGACAACCCACAATTTAAGCTAAATTGAATTTCAAAAAAGCCCTTAAACCCTCATAAATGTTATAATTATCTACCAAAAAAAAACAACACTACAAGAACAAACAA
>JALUYL010000007.1 GCA_027012955.1 Sulfurovum sp. | reverse complement strand
AAATGGACCGTGTCTGCCCTACATAGATGGATGCCTCTTTGTTATTTGTACATAACACAGAAGGTTCAGAAAGAAGATTTGCCGCTCCATTTCTTTTAAGAAAGTCTAGCTGTGCACCTAATGCAAAAACCTTATCGGTAGAGGCAAATTTAAAGGCAGGTGTATTACTTGTTGTTACCGTACTACCTGTGGTCGTTGTGCTTTGGTTATTGCTATTCAAAAACGCCAACAAAGCAGGTGATATTTGCAGTGCAGAAGCACCTAGGTTCCCTGCTACAGTAAAGAGTCCTGCCGAACCTATAGCGCCACCATTCAGACCATATTTTAGTCCGATTTGCTCTGCCATGTTACTGTCAACTTCGATAATCTTCGCTTTTACATACACTTGTACTTTAGGGATGTCTATCTTTCTGACTGTTTCACGTATATTTTTTATCTGTTCACCTGTAGCGAGTAAGATAAGTGCATTTCTCTCTATGTCTGAGACTACCATCGCTTTTGAAGGAGGCTTACCTCCCTTTTTAGGGTTTTTAATGGCTACAGAGTTCATCTGAGAGATGAGTTTGGACATGATCTTTTCCATCTCTTCCACATTAGAATTTTTCAGACGAATCACATACATTTTTTGAGACTGATCTTCACCCTCAATGTCAAGCTTCTTGATAAACTTTACCATGCGACTTGTGTTGGTCGCTTTTCCTATCAAGATGATAGAATTTGTTGCTTCATCTTTAAAGATGTCGACTTTTTCACTTTCTATAGTTTGAGGAAAAAGTTTTTTTGCCATATTTTGTGCATTGGTAAAGACATCTTTCACTGTAGAGTTTTTAAGATGTAGTACCACGGAGAGTTTCTCACCACGTTCTTCTACCACATGGATGATTTTGGCTATGGCTTTTAAAGTACGAGGAAATGCCGTAATCGCCAAGACATTGTTCTCTTTAAAAGAGATAACTTTTGCATTTCTATGAAGCAGAGGCTTGATTTTGGCACGAATGACCGCGGCATTGGAGTTATGCAGAGGGAACATCACGGTTTTCATCGTATCTCCCCCTATCTCGGTAGTCACAGGAAGTCCTTCTCCTGCTGCGTTGGCTGTTTTGACTATCTTGTAGTACTCACCTTGGTCAACAAGCGTTAAACCCTTACCTCCCAGTATAGAGTTGGCCAGAGACAAAAGTCCACTTTTTTTAATAGGCGTTTGAGATACAAAATTAATCTTTCCTTTCAGTTCACTTTCTATCAAGATATTTTTATGCGTAATCTTTGAAACCATCTCTACAAAATCTTTCACAGAAAGGTTCCTAAAGTTTACATCTATACGCTCTTCATCATCTGCATAGGTACTTGTACCCAAAGATAAAAGTAACAATGTACTCATTATTATTTTAGTTAATTTCATATTCTAACTCCATTTCTTCTTTTCCTCTTTCTAGTACCAAACTAAGATTATCTACATCTTTAATATTTTTATAGACATCAAATGCTGTCCCATAACTGTCAATTACTTGACCATTAATAGACTTAATCACATCATCCCTTCGTACACCAAGTTGTGCAAAAGGAGAATTTCTTTTTACAAAGTTAATACGAAATCCTACAACATCTTGCCCTTTTTTCACTTCACCAATACCGATATCGCTATACACCGCTTTTATATTACTCGCATAATGCTCAAGTAAAGAACGGTCTATAATTTTATGATCACCTGCATCAGTCACTTTACCTAAAGGTTTTTCAATCTTTTTCTTTACTGATTTTTTAGGTGCAATCCTGCTTCTCCTTACCCTACTCGAAGTACTAGCACTCATGCTTTTAATGAGTTGTACTTTGTACGTCTTGTCATTTTTAGCAAAAATAGCAAAATTGTTCCCTGCACTATCCAATGTAAATCCATTAATGATATCTCCATTGGAAAGCACCTTGGTTTTACTTTTATGCTCCACCGTCACCACCGTCATGTCCGAAGCATGGTAAATAGCCAAAAGTTTAATATCTTTTATATCTCCCCCTGTTACCCGTACAGGCGCTTTAACTGGTGCTTTCACAGGTGCGGGTGCTTTGTTCGGGGTAAGTTTTACACGGTAATATAAGCTTTTACTAGCTTCACGCTTTTTTTGGTCTACATCTACAGTCGAAAGCCACAGTAAAGAGATAACAAACCAAAGCAGTTTCAAACCTAAAAGTACCCCAAGTACTACGATAAGCTTTTGAATCAATTCGGGTTTAAAAAGATCCTTCATAGTACCATCCTTTCTCATTTTTCTTTAAAAAAGGTTTTAACGTCTCTATATCCATAGCTTTTGTAAAGTCAAGATGCGTTGTACCCTCAAGAAGATTTACCTTACCCTCAATCTGCCCAAAAGAGCCATTGGCATCGACAGAAATAGACAGTGGCATAAAAAGTGTATGTGTCAATGTAGCCTCTTGTATGGATGCTGGAACTTTTGAATGTAGTGCTTCATCTACTTCTACATCTTCTATCTGTATGGAGGTATAAAACAGTAAAGTAAAAAAAGAAATCTCTTTGATTTTTGCTATTTCTATCCCTTTCACGTAGAGTGTCACATTTTCTACATCTAAGCCAAACCAACCTTCGTTGATCTGTACTTCATTGAGCCGTATGTCTTTTTGTGCCAAAGCTTCTTCCACACTATAGTAAAACGCTCTCTTTGGCATAAATACCAACACAGCCAACCACACAAGAAAAACGATGAGTGATACTTTTTTTACCATTTGCATTTGAACTCCATTGTGTAGGATGGACCGACTTTTTTAATCTCTAGTTTTTGTATGACTACGGCTATATTTAGTATTTTGCTAACAACTTTGTTGAGCTCTTTAGCACTCAATGTAGAAAATGTAGCTGTGACTTTTTTACTCTTTTTTTGCCACTTCACTTTAGATGGACTGACTAAAGTTTTGAGCTTATCTACTTTTTTACTTATCTTTTTGTCTCCCCATACTTGTTGCAAGGCAATGACTTCTTTGATGTCGTGTAGTGCATTGCCTGCCTGTGCTGAAGCATCAGTTTGTCCAGAAATTTGTTGCTGCTTATAGAGGAAACCCACAAGCATTAACAGTATGGCTAGCCCTACGATAAGTTCATTTTTATAGGCTTTCCAATTCATAGAATTCCTCCTATATTGATGGCATTGCCGTTTGCTACTTTTGTGGTGTTAAATTTCTCTTTCTTTGCCAAGTCTTCTAACTTTTTAACCACCGTTGCATCTTGACAAGAGAACTGCGCTTGAAACTTTGTATCGTTGAGGCTAAAGGTAGTCAGGGTAACCCCTTTAAATATCATGTGAGACAAGGTGTTAATCACTTCTCTTTTTTTGCGTTCTTTACTGTCAATCGCTTTATATTTCTTTGCGATACTCTTTCTGGCATAACTACTTTGTAAAGAGGGGTGGTCTTCGAGTACAAGTGCTATTTGTTCCTGTTGTGCATTGTCGTCGCCACTATAACGTGCACCCTCCACAAAGAACATCACAGCAAACACTGCAAAAATGGACGCTAAGATATATGCATCTTTCGTCTCCAAGAGAGAGCCTTTTCCTCCCTCTAGCACAACACCTTTTGCAGGAGTAAGCATGTCGTCTATTTTCTTAAAGCTCATACCCTCTTCTAAAGCACTTTGAGGGACTATCATCACGGTGTTGTCGTGTGTAATGAGGGCTTCTTTTTCCCCTATCTTAACAGGTGAGTGCATCGTAGTGGCTATTTGTTCTGCAAAAAATACCTTGCCTATATTTTCTAAGGCGATACCTTTTTGCTCTAAAAAGTCTTGTATCTGTACAACATCATACGCGATAAAAAGCCACCCATCTTCTTCTTTGCTGACAAAGTAACGAATATGACTCTGCTCTTCAATCAAACCATCAAATAATGATGGTGCGATACGCTTTGCCTGATAGGCATACTGTACAGGAACTTCTTCTCTTTTGAGTGTGTAAAACTGTGGGGTGAGCATCAGGTTTACAGGTGCGTTCAAGGTTTGCTTTTGCATCTGCTTGTGCACCAAAAGAAGCGGTTTAGTGTTTCCCATAAAATTCAAAATGTTTTGCTCCTCCATCTATATACTTAAAGCTAAATCGATACCCTACGCCATACCGTACAGTACACAGTGACTCTCCTAAAAAAGCACCATTGGCTAACAAGGCTTTTTTTTCAGCATAATTACCGCCGTTTTCATTGACAAAATTAGCAAGTGACGTTTTTTCTATCGCGTTGTACCATTCTCTAACCGTTGCAAGGTCAATGTCAAAAAGTAAGGCTATCAGTTCTGGGGAACTGTATTCCGCATCTATCTTCTGTGCTTTACCCGAAAAACTAAAGTATCTAGTCCAAGGAATACGCCCTACTTCTTTGTCATCAACTTCTAGTTGATATCTACTTATAATGTCTGCAAATTGTTCGTAAGATATAA
>JALUYL010000006.1 GCA_027012955.1 Sulfurovum sp. | reverse complement strand
TAAGCATATTAGACGAAAATGCCTCAGAACTCGAATCTGTAGATGGTGACTATGCCAACCATAAAATGCTTTACCAAGCTTATACAGAATTAAATACCGATGCAAACGGTGACAGTTATCAAGCGGGTGTATTCTATGCTTATGAAGCCTGCGGACTTGGCTTTAGAAAAGGTGGGAAGATTTTAGATAATATGTCTAAGTTTGTTGGGCATATTATAAAGTAGGCTTTTGAGCCTGCTCACACTCCACCTGCACAATCTCAACTTCATTTACATCAATCCTTGCAGCAGTAAGCTTACCACCCCATAAACATCCAGTATCTAAAGCAAGTACATTCTCATCATGGTAAAAGCCTAAGGTCGACCAATGTCCAAAAATGATTTTCAAGTCTATTTCAGCTCTATTTTTACATTCGAACCAAGGCTTGAGTCCTTTCTCACGAAGTGCATCTGTTGGTGCACCTTTTTGGTCGAAGTCTAATTTATGGTCATTGTAACAGAAACGCATACGTGTAAAAGCACCCATAATATATCTGTCACTATCTAAACTGCTAGCCGTTCTGTCAAACTTTTTTGAGCCCTCTTTGAACATTGCTTTGAGCCAAGTTTTTGCATCATGACTTTGTAATTTTGTTTCAACTCTTTTTGCATAGCGAAGTGCCATGCCCAAATCAAATTCCGGAGAGATACCTGCATGTGCCATGCAGTACCCTAGTTGATAATCCACATGTAAAAACTTCTGCCCTCTAAGCCAATCTATAAGCTTTTTAGCATCAGGAGAGGCAAGGATAGGGTCAATGGTTGGATTGGATTTTTTGATGCCATAATAAGCTGCGATAAGTGCAATATCATGGTTACCCAAGACTATCTCTACACTCTCTCGTATACTGTACAAATAATGGAGAGTCGCTAACGAGTCCTCCCCACGATTTACCAAATCTCCTGCTAGCCAAAGTTTGTCGCATTCAGGATTGAATTCTATTTTTCCCAAGAGTTCCATAAGAGAACCATGACAGCCCTGTATATCTCCAATAGCCCAAACTGCCATTAGACATATCCTAAGGCTTTTTTATAAGCCAAAACTTTATCTTCAAACTTCATCGCAGCATACGCTGAGGACGGCGAAGGCAGATAAACTGTTTCTATCTCTAAGTGAGAGAAGTGGGTCTTAAAGAGTGCTTCAGATTTTTTACCTGTAAAGGCTAGTTTTTTGATGCTAGGATGTGCTTCTAAAAAACCTGCGATGTCATTGACCTCTTCATTTTCCAAAGAGCTGTCAAGTGAGCTGTCTCGAGAGCACTCATGTACCATATCCCAAAGCCCCAACTTCGCCTCTTTGAGTAACCAAAGTTTTTGGTCACGGTTGTTTATAGGGTAGGTTGTCACCGCTTCTAAAATCTTCCAAAACTTATTGCTAGGGTGTGCATAGTAAAAGTTATGTTCAAAAGACTTGATACTTGGGAATGAACCGAGTATCAAAGTTTCTGTATCTTTGTAAATTATAGGTTTAAAAGGATGTTCTAAAATTTCACTCAATCTATTCTCCTGTAGGGTGTTGTGCCCTCACAACACCAAATAATTTGAACGCAATAGTAAACGGTGTTGTCATGGGACAACACCCTACGGTTACTTGCATGCCTTACGCATATTTTGTACGATTAAGACTAAAAGGGACAAAGCCAAAATCTTAGAATTTATCTCTGAACCTTTATGGGTATTGAGAAATGCCACTGACTTAGTCATGGCTTCACCCTGCTGTTGCATAGTGATGATGTCTGGTAAATAGTATTGTGAAAAGAGTAATGCTGTAGCCAAGACAAAAAAGGTTGCTACTTGTGTCACAGTGTCACGTTCAAATTTTTTAAACTTGTAACCCTCATAAAGTACCACTACCACTATCAAGACGTTGACAACATACGATAGACGTAAAAAGTTTTCCGTCATAATCTGCCCTTCTTGGAAACGTGTCAATAAGTCAGCGCCCAACCACGCCTCTGTATGAAAGGTGACCGCTGTCACTACGATGCCTGCATAGAGCATCATCCCTAGTACGGCAGAAGTAAAGATAAGGTACGCCATGGTTACCATTTTAAAGTTTTTATTCATTTGTCTCTCCTGTAGGGTGTTGTACCATTACAACACCGTAAATATTGATTTTCTAACATATTTTGAATTGATTTACAATTGAAATTATTGGTGTTGTCATGGGACAACACCCTACACAAATTGTATAACAAAACCTCTGTCGAAGCCTGCTAAGTCTTTGTAAAATTGTATGGATTTTACTCCAAGTTCATTAACAAAAGCTGAGAGAGGTTCTTTTTGGTCATAGCCCATCTCACAAGCAAGCCACTGAATACCTCTATTTTTCACATCTAAAATGATTTGTTTAAGAAGTTCATCCCCTACCCTACCACCAAAAAGTGCCTCTTTGGGTTCATAGTCAACCACATTTGACTCTAGTAGAAAATCTTCTGCAATATACGGAGGGTTAGAGACCACTAGTTCGACAGGCTCACGCACCTCATCTATAAGGTTTGATTTACGTAATGTAATCTGTTTTTCCAAACCAAAAGTCTCTATATTTTTCTGTGCCACACGTAAAGGTGCATCACAAATATCTGTAGCAATACTCTTGAGCTCAGGAAACTTACGTGCCAACACAATAGAAATAGCACCTGTCCCCACCCCTATCTCAGCGATACGTGTGATATGCTCTTTTTCTATGATGTCTGCTACTAAGTCTATAAGTATCTCCGTCTCAGGACGGGGGATAAGCACACCCTCTTCTACTTGAAGATGTATATCGTAAAAACTAGCCTCACCTACGATATACTCATAAGGTTCATTCTTGGCACGTCTTTGTATAAGGCTTTTATACGTATCTACATCTTCTAAAACATCACCATCGTGTGTCATAAGATAGATACGATCCTGTTTTAGATGGTACGCGAGTAACAACTCTGCTTCGTATTGTGGGCGTTCGCAGGCTTCTTGAAGCTCTAAACTTGCCCAAGAAAGGGCTTCTTTAGTGTTCATTATCTTTTTATCCTGTTTTTGACTGCCAGTAAGAATGCTCCAAAGAAAAAATAAAGTAGAATTGTCTCAACAAGATTATACATAAGTGCTTTAGAGGAAATAGTTTTAAACCATCCCCTATTTTTCGCAGTGAATGGCGACACAAATTGTGATGCTGAATATGTTAAATTTGTAGTCCAATTATTATTGAGAGCATCAGAAATATATATTCTTGTTATATTTGTATCATTATTTTTTTTATATATTTTAAAAAATTGTTTTTTATAATAATTTAAATCTTGTTTTGGTTCAGATTTGTCAACAATCAAAAAATGTGGTGTTTTGTCCGTTGCTATAAAATCATTTTTTTCATACATACCACTAAAGAATATTATGGTTAAAACAAACCAAATAATAGGTCGGATATATCTCTCTCCAAACCCATTAACAATATAGTGCAGTAAGTATATGATTGTATCTACCCTTCTTTTACTATATTGATGAAAAAGTTGAGATAATCTTTGAGTATAAAAAAAGTCTCCACCTTTTTGAAAATCTCTAGATGATAAATTAATTCTTAACATTTTATATGTTTCACTTAATCCTTCCCATGTTTCTTGTCGAATTTTTTCATTTTTATGTTTTATCTGCTTTTCATCATACAAAATAACATGTTTACTATAAAAAGGTATGAGAAAAAGTCCTATTAATATCATGAAACTATATATCCATAAGTTTGGACTATTCAGGGTACTTTCAATTTCATCTAAATCTGCTCCAAAATAAGAATTGATTAAATATTGAACTATTGTCAAAATAATAATAACAAATGGAACAAATAATACACTTATTTGATATTTGCCTAAAAAATCTTTTTCTCGTTCAAATTCACAATTTCTAAACTCAGTTTTATCAACCTTAGCATTCAAAAAATAACACTTACTTAAATCACAATTTTGAAAAGAAACATAATCCAAAATCATATTTCTAAAATTAGCTTCTTCGACATATTCATTAAATCCAATAAAATAGACTATACCCTTACCTTTTTTATGATTCTCAAATTTAATCTTTTTTATTACACCGTAATGATTTGATTCTATTCGTCCCATATCGTTAGCATACTTTCCTATATCTATAACAAAATCGGATTCTAATTGATAGGGTCTAAATATTAAATTTTCAATTTGGACTTCTTTATTACCATTTCTATTTTTAATACCACCACCATCATGAAATTCTGTATCTTTAAAAATAATTTTTTTACATTCCAAATTATCCATACGAAAGTATTCAATAAATATAGTTTCAGTAAAGTCTATAGTCTCAACTTCTTTCAAGTCATTAACTTCAAAAGGCACATGAAATACAGATTGTGAAAAATCAATTGTTTGTTTGTAAATTATACAAAAATCAATATAGTCTAAAATAGTTCTTTTAAAAAGTTCATTTTGATAATAAGTAAATTTTTCTTTTACTTCTTCTGGTGCATGAAAGAGACAATATTCATCTAGTGAATCACTACCCTCAACATAATATAATTTTTTATCTTGAATAAATTCTTTACTGTCAAAAAAATTATTATATTGACAATTTTTAATAATACAGCTACACATTTAATGTTTTAATCCATAAAGAGATAAAGATAATAAACCAAAACCTATAATAAATAAATATATTGTAGAATACCTACTTATAGATTTATCACATTTCTCCATAACTATCTCAGAAAAAACAATAGAGTTTTCAACCTTACTTTCTAAACTATTTATCTCCTTTTTAAAATCTTTTATTTGATTTACATAATTTTCATGTAATTCATCTTTTTTATTGATTAATTCTTTTAAAATTTTATTTTGTTTTCTATAATGTTTTTCTTCTGTCTTCAATTTTTCATCTATTAATTTCTCTACTTCATTCAACAATTCTCTATTATTCAATTTAAAGTCCTTTTCTTAGGTTAAAGTTCGTGGAATATTTTCAAGCTTGAAGTTCTTCAACAAGCATATCTGTAGCAATATCAAAGTCATACATCATTTCTTTACCTGACTTAATATTTACTCGTAATATCTGAAGTCTTTTTTTTCGGGCAGCATAAAAACTATCTTTACTCTCAGTTAAGGTGGTAGTATAACTCTCTACTTTATCTTCTTCAATATTTTTAATAAAATTTAAAAGGACATCTACTTTGTTTTCGTCAACATTAATGTGAACCGTCTGCATATTGTGTTCTTTTTTATATTATTCTATCTAAAAAACTACTCTTTGTCCACAAACGAAATGCAAATATTTTGACAAAACACAATCTTTGCGTTATACTAAATAAAAAGGATTTATCATGGTAGTAGAAAAATCAAGAACCAATGTATACCTAGATACGAACCTCAAAGAACAAGCTAAAGAAATATATAAGCATTATGGTTTGAGTTTGAGTGAAGCAGTCAATATGTTTTTGGCTCAATCAGTCTTTAATAGAGGCTTACCCTTTGAAGTGAAGATACCTAATGACATGACGCTTGAAGCCATGAAAGATGTGGAAACAGGTGAAAATTATGAAGAAGTGACTTTAGAGGATTTAGATAAATAATGATACTCAAAAGGCACAAAAATTATAGGAAAGATGCGTTAAAAGCAAAATTAACGGATGAACAGTATGCCAAAAGACTCAAATACCTTTCTCGTATCTTGGAAGGCATGACTCTACCTAGTGAAGCTAGAGATCATTCACTCATTGGAGAATATAAAGGTTTTAGAGAATTTCATTTGGGTGGAGATATACTCATCATCTATAAAGTAATAGATGATGTACTCTATCTTCAAAGAATGGGAACACATAGTCAACTGTTCAAATAGAAAATGCATTTTTACTGAACAAGTCTATAAACTACTCTTTGTCCACAAAAGAAAATATCCCATCACTAGGTAACTCTTCCTCTTCACCCACAATGGTATTAGAAGCATCAAACCCAAGTTCTTTAAGACGTTCAAGTACAGGTGGGTGCGTGTAGTAAAAGAAGATGACCAAAGGGTGTGACTTTGGAAATGACTTGTTTTCAGTCACGAGTTTCATGAGAGCTGAGACAAGATTTTCTTTGCCTCCCATCTCTGAGCCAAACTCATCAGCTGCGTATTCATTATGACGGCTTACAGCTGACATGAATGGAGTAAAGACAAAGCTAAGTAGTGGTAAGAGTAACATAAGCATCGCTATTTGTACACCTGCACTAGGGCTTACTCCCATCTCTAAAAACAATGCATCAGGTAAATGTCCGAAGAGGTAAAAAGCGATGAAGAGTAGTAGCCCCATTAGCCCTATGTTTTTCCAGATATCACCATGTGTGAAATGCCCTAGTTCATGTCCTATAACAGCTAAGAGCTCTTTGGTATTGAGCTTTTCAGTAAGGGTATCGAAGAGTACCACACGTTTAGATTTACCCAAACCTCCGAAAAAAGCATTGAGTTTTCCATCACGCTTAGAGGCATCCATAATGAAGATACCATCATTTTTAAGCCCTACTTGCTCCATGAGTTTAGAGATTTCTTCTTTAAGTTCGCCCTCTTCTATGGGAGTAAATTTGTTAAACAGTCCCATAAATGTTGGCATAAGCACATTGGCTAATACTGCCACAGTAAACATAGAGGCAAAGCCCCAAAGCCACCATGATTCAAAGCTGCTTATAATCCATGCTAAAAGTGCAAAGATAGCCCCGCCGATGATGACAAAGAGTAATGCAGACTTAAGCGTATCAACGATAAACATTTTAGGCGTCATTTTGTTAAAACCAAAGTCTTCGTCTATCTTAAACTTTTGGTAGAGTTCAAAAGGAAGTCCTACTATATAATTGACACCAATAAAACCAAATAAAAAGAGTACCGCTTGGAGAATAGTTCCATCCACTTGCACCACAGATGACAACCATGCAAACCCTGTAAATACCCACCAGACAAACATAAAATAATCTACAAAAGTACTTACAAGTTCTAGCTTCCCATTGGCAACAGCATAGTTTCCTGCTACCAGGTACTTCTCTGCTGACATGAGTACAGGTATTTTACGTTTTTCTTGGTTGATGTACCCTATCTGCATGACACCAATGTATATTTTTACAAAGGTATAAATGGAGTATAAGATGATAATGGTTTCTAACATGTCTGTCCTTGCATATAATTATGTTGGAATATACCTAATCAAGACTTAAATTTGCTATAATTTCGACAATATAGTATCAAGGAAATAATGTGGCACTCGTCGACCTTTTTAACATTAAAAAACAATATGACATCAAAGTACTTCTGAATGATGTTGATTTTCATCTCAATTCTGGTGAGCGCATCGCCGTTGTAGGGCAAAACGGTTGTGGAAAATCTACCCTTATGAAGATAGCCTTAGGTACAGAAGAACCCACTGAAGGCAAACGTGTGGTAAACGCTAACCTACAGATAGAGATGCTCGCCCAACAGCCTCACTTTGAAGCAGATCTCACAGTAAGAGATGCCATTCTAGACGAACTTACAGAACTTAAAACTGCGCAAGAGGAACATGCCAAGCTCAGCCTTGAAGTCGCAGAAGATTTTGAAAACAAAGAACTGCTTGCCAAACTAGAAGAGATAACCGCTTTTCTTGACCACCATAATGCATGGAATTTAGATGACAAAATAGAACGTATTTTACAGGAGTTTAAACTCAAAGCGTATGAAAATCGTTTGGTCATCTCACTCTCTGGTGGCGAGCAGCGTCGTGTAG
The DNA here is from genome assembly GCA_027012955.1 of Sulfurovum sp. GTDB lineage: Bacteria > Campylobacterota > Campylobacteria > Campylobacterales > Sulfurovaceae > Sulfurovum. Next base: position 15,314 of record JALUYL010000006.1, on the reverse strand, counting down.
CACTGGCTTCACTGGTACTGAAAAAGCCTGATGTACTGTTGCTTGATGAGCCAACCAACCACCTTGATGTCTATATGGTAGAGTTTTTAGAGGAAATTTTACTGAAAGAGAAGTTTACCCTACTTTTCATCTCTCATGATAGGCACTTCATTGACACCATCGCTACGCGTGTGATAGAGGTAGAGAACCAAGGCTTGGTAAGCTACAAAGGCGGCTACCGTGACTACTTAGTGCAGAAAGAAGAACGTATGCTCTCTCTTGCAAAAAGTCACAACACCTTAATCAAGATGCTCAAACGTGAAGAAGAGTGGCTCGGCAAAAGTGTGAGAGCTAGAGAAAAGCGTAACCAAGGGCGTAAAGCCAGAGTTTTTGAACTAAGAGAGCAAGCCAAGAAAAATCCTACCCTTATCCGTAAGATGCAAGTAGAACTCGAACGTGAGAAAAAAAGCTGGAGAGGTGAAAAGGGTCTAAGCAAACGCAAGATGCTTTTTGATGTTGAAAACCTCAAGTACTCCATAGCCAATAAATTGCTTATAGAAAACTTCTCTACACGTATACTTCAACGTGACAAGATAGCCATAGTCGGTATCAACGGTGCAGGGAAATCTACCCTACTTAAACTACTTCTTGGACGTCTCAAAGCAGATGCTGGACTCATCAATAAGGGTGAGTTTACTATAGGCTATTTTGACCAACATCGAGAGATGCTTAGTGACGAGCATACCCTCATAGAGACTTTCTGTCCAGATGGAGGTGACCATGTAGATGTACAGGGAAAACATATGCATGTCTATGCCTACCTCAAAACATTTTTATTCCCTGAAGAGTATATGAATAAAAAGGTGGGGCAACTCTCTGGTGGAGAGAAAAACCGTGTAGCCTTGGCACTGCTTTTTACTAAAAATGTTGAGTGTCTTATACTCGATGAACCTACGAATGATTTGGACATCCAGACCATTACCATTTTGGAAGACAAACTCATCGCATTTCAAGGAGCGCTACTCTTTGTCTCTCATGATAGATATTTTATAGACAAAATAGCCTCTAAACTCTTCATTTTTAAAGGCAATGGTCTTCTAGAAGAGTCTTTCCAAACCTATACAGAATATCTTGAGATAGAAAAAGAGATGAAAGAGCTTGATGGGTTAGAAAAAGAGTTTAAAACACTAGAGAAAAAAGAAGAAGTGTCTAAAGAAAAAAAACAGACAAAACTCACTTACAAGCAACAACAAGCCTATGATAAATTACCAAATGAGATAGAAGCTTTGGAGAAGACGATAGAAGAGATAAACAGTTGTTTGTATGATCCAAAATGTTATGAGGAAAAAGGCTTAACCACTTTAAGTGAAGAGCTCTCTAAACTAGAAAAACTCTATGAAGAGAAAACAGAAGAGTATTTGGAAGTTTTAGAGATTTTCGAGTCTCTCTAGATTACCAATAGATAACAACTGAACGTCGTCCCCAACGTAACGCACGTCTTAAATCAAGCCCCATATAGATATCGATACGTTTTCTATAGCGTTTATTCATCTTATCACGTACTCTATAGTATCCTCTAAGCCCACCAATACGTACTCTAGTACCATTTCTCATACCAAACCGTGTTAATAAGTCACGAGAGACTGCAATGATTTTCATACCTGGATGAATATGATTGTTCCAGGCTGCTAGAAATGGTGTACTGTCTGTTTGATTGCCGTGTGAAGTATAGGCTGTTGCTGTAACTCTTAATGAGCGTGAGCCAAAGGCACGTATATCAAGTTTTGCATTTTTACTTTTAGATTTTTCATCTACTTTTGATGATACAACTTTTCCAAATGGCAGTTTTAAGACTTTACCTTTTTGAATAGCTGTCGCATCTTTAATACGATTTGCCAATACCAATGCTTTGGGAGAAATATTAAATTTCTTAGCAATGGAGAGTAAACTATCACCCTCTTGCACCACATACTTTTTTTGACCATAGTTTTGCATAATATCTTGTGCTAACACAAGTTTTAACCTCTGTCCTATTTGCAAGGTAGCATGTGTCCTGATACCATTCATAGATGCCAATGCTGTAGGTTTAAGTCCAAATCTTTTTGCTATTTTACTTAAGGAATCACCACGAACAACAGTGTAAGGGATAAACGTGACTTTTGGAAGCTTTACTTTCCTTTTTGTATGTGCTTGGGCAGAAGTAGCATTACCATCCCTACTATCATTCCCCTTAAAACGTACGGACTCTTCTACTTTTACATAATGTTCTAACATATCAGACACAGAGACAACTTTCATAGAGTGCTTCTTGGGTACGGGTAATGTTTTTTCTATGATTAATTTGAGTCTATCTACATCATAAACAATTTCTTTTGCATAGTGTAATCTATGTCCATAGGGGTTACACTCTGTGATGCTACTGGTCATCACACGGCAATCTACCGTAGGTTTAGCCTGAATAAAATCTAAAATAAACACTACATAGAGACTGACACTCAAAAGTTTTTTAATCATTGGCATAGTATGTCAAACCTATAAAAAGTTTAACATCTCTCCTTTAATATCTTCTTTTTTAACCACAACTGAATGTATGATAGGTTTTGAGAATAACCCCTCTATCATAGGAGGTACGGAGACATTTGTCTTTGCGCTTACCCACTTTAGTGCTTCTGTATCGTCACTGACTGCATGTCCTAGTGATTTGGAAACTGAAGGAGAAAATTTCGTCCATTCTGCAGTAGAATATACCACTGTTTTCAATGGCTTTTCTCGAAGTGTCTCATAGGCTTTTATACATGTTGCTGTATGAGGCTCCATAATATAGCCTTTTTCAGCATACACACCTACTGTGCTTTCACAAGCCTCATCATCTGAGAAAGAAGCATCAAAATCTTCACGTAAAAGTGCCAGTTCCTCGGCTGTAAGCTGATACTTACCCTCACTTGCCAAGGCATCCATAAGCTCTTTCGTACGTACAGCACCAAACTTGTCAAACATAATACGTTCAACATTTGAACTTTTCAGTATATCCATCGCTGGAGATTCTGTTTGTACTAACTCTCTTGTCGTTAAATCATAAGCGCCATTGTTTATCCAGTCGGTTAAGATGTTATTTACATTGGAAGAGATAAGTATCTTTTCTATAGGAAGTCCTGCTTTTTTTGCATAGTATGCACCCAAGGCATTACCAAAGTTTCCAGATGGAACAACCAAATAGATTTTCTCACCCATATTAATCTCATTTTTTCTTACAAGTTCGAGATATGAGTGAATATGATAAATGATTTGGAAGATGATACGTCCAAAGTTTACAGAGTTAGCAGCTGAAAGTTTTATGTTTCTCTCTGCAAGTTCTTCTTTAAAATCTTCAGAAGCAAGTAGATCTTTTAACGTATTTTGAGTATCATCAAAGTTACCTTCTACACCAATAACTTTCAGGTTTTTAGCATCTTCTGTAACCATCTGAAGTCTTTGTACATCAGAAGTCCCTCCATCAGGATATAAACAAGCAACTTGCACACCTTCTTGGTTTTTAAAAGTCTCTAGGGTTGCAGGACCAGTATCACCAGACGTTGCCGCCATGATAAGATAATGCTCCCCTCGTTTTTGTGCAAGTTTAGAAAGTACATACCCAAAAGGTTGTAGTGCCATATCTTTAAAGGCACGTGTTGGTCCATGGTAAAGTTCTGCCACAAAACAATCTTCTTCTATTTTGGAAAGTGGTACGGGGTTAGAGGGATCATCAAAAGCATCATATCTGCTTAATGCAGCTTCAAGTACTTCTTTTTCGATATCTATACCAAACGTCTCTAAAAAATCTAATGCCAATGTCTTATAATGACTGACAAGATGTTTTTCTAAAAAGTTTGTATCTAAGTTAGGTAAAGTTTGAGGTACATAGAGTCCGCCAAAACTGGCACTTGGACTAAGTATCGCTTCTGAAAATGGCACAGATGAAGGTTTTTGTCCATCATTTCCCCGTGTCTCTATAAATTGCATGTAAAATCCTATGGTTATTGCCTATATACTTAATGTACTTATGAGCTAATATTAATGACAATATTATAGCTAAAAAAACTAAGGACATCTCTAAAAATCATGATAATCATACGTGTATTTGATGGAATGAAGTTAAGTATCTAGTGTCTATTTGCTTCTACGGACAATAGGAGTAGAAGAGAATATTTTTAGGGAAAAGAATGTCAACTATTACAAATTAATAGAAACAAACAGAACACTAAAATACTTGGATAATAGAAGAAAAGAAACTCTCTAAAAAAAGAAGTTAAACTCTCTATTGGTAGTCTGGCTATCTACTTGAGACCCATAGACTTTCCGTACCCACTTCGCAGTGACTTTGGCTTTTTCAATACAGGGTTACTGTATGGAAGTATTATAGCAGTGCTAAACTTAATCTATCTTAAATTTGTTTTGGTTTTTAAAAAATGTTACAAACGACTGACTATCCATAGGCTTTGCAAAGTAGTAGCCTTGTCCCATGTCACAGTTGTACTTTTTCAAAAGCTCTTCTTGCTCTACTGTTTCTATCCCCTCTGCTATGACCTCATAACCCAAACTTTGAGAAAGTACGATAATCGCTTTTGATACTTCTGCATCTTGTTGGTTGTCTGGTAATTCCAAGATGAAAGATTTATCAATTTTAATCGTGTCAATAGCCAACTCTCGCAGGTAACTCATAGAGGAATACCCTGTACCAAAATCATCAATAGAAACACGACAACCCAAGGCACGCAAATCATCTAAAATCGTTAACTTCTCGGTACTGTATTCCATGATATAACGTTCGGTTAATTCTATCTCTATATGCTTCGCATCCATGCCTGTCTCATCGATAATCTTTTTAAATCTTTCATAAGCATCCACCTGTCGAAGCTGTACACTGGAAATATTTATCGCAATCAAATCCACTTCCACACCTTGTGATTTCCAACCCATATAGTCAGTACAGGCTTGACGGAAAATATAATACCCCAAATCTACAATCAATCCCGTATCTTCCGCAACAGCTATAAACTCTTCGGGAGACACAGACCCAAGCAACTGACTTTTCCAACGTAACAACGCTTCAACACCCGTGATGGCACGTGTTTGTAAACGATACTGAGGTTGATAGTTTAGAGAAAATTCTTTTTTCGCTAAAGCATTGACCAACTCTTGTTCTAAGTCTAGTCTTCTTTGTATATCTATTGAGAGTTTAGCGTTGTAAAATGCATACGTATCTCTACCACTGTCTTTTGCATGGTACATCGCTGAGTCAGCATGTTTAAGGAGTGTATGTTTGTCCGAGCCATCTTCAGGATAGCGTGCTATACCGATACTGGCGGTGGTATTGAGTGTATATTCTCTAATGAGTATAGGAAAACGTATCACAGATGAGACTTCAGCCACCAAACCTTCTACCATGTCTATATCTGCATGATGTTCAATGATAGCAACAAATTCATCTCCTCCAATGCGTGCAAGAAGATTTTGATTCCCCAGTACCTGATGAATACGTCTAGCCAGAATAATCAACATTTCATCACCGATATTGTGTCCTAAGGTATCGTTAATTACCTTAAATCTGTCAAGGTCAATAAAGAGAACAATAAAGGCATCTTTTGCATTTTCTTTACCCTTAAACAGCGTTTCAATATAACGTTCAAACTCTGTTCTGTTCGGTAACTCCGTCAAAGTATCATGGTAAGCAAGATGGAAAACTTCTTTTCTATTTTTAAGTACCCTCAAGTAGGTATTTATGAGAATAACCAAAATAATAAAGGCAAACACAAAGAAGATAAGCCCTATAGTCTCTTCTTGCGTTTGGTTCATCAAATATTTGTTTTCAAGTAAAGTATTCAGAGATTCGATACTTTTATCCAATTTTAAGACTTTATTCTCTTTTAAAATGTGTTTTAAAAGTTTTACATCACTTAAAAACTGTTCTGTATGTTTATAGAAATAGTCAATATCTTCATCCATATATTGATGAATTTGTATCTCTTTTAAATCTTTTTCTATATGCAAGGTATTGAGATCCGTATCTAAAAACACTTGCCCTATTTTAAATAACATATCAGAAAAGAGTATTTCAACATCCATACTGATGTTGCCATTGTCCTTTATCTGTTTACTTAGTTCATACAGATAATAGACTGAACTGGTAATACGCGCATTAAGCGTTTTAAAACTTTCTACGAGTTCTACCTTTTCATTATATTTTTTATCGATACCTACAACCATCTGTTCTATATGGGTACCAAATTTTTTAGTGAGTTCATTTTTTTGAAGTGCGATAAGTTCTTTATCAAACACTTTTATAATATGGGCTGCTTCATCATTATCAAGGTAGTGATAAGAGCGGATAAAGATATTGTCTAGTTTTTGATTATAAATAAGTAGTTTAGAGACTGTTTTTTTATACGTGTAATATTGCGTGGTATTGTTATCAATTTTTTGAAGGTAAATAAAGAGAATAGATAGAGAAAAGATAAAAAACAGAAGGAGTAATAGTACTCCATCTACACGTTTTTTGACATAGCTACCTAGTGCTGACATTGATGTCCTTTACTATCTCAGGAAGCTCTCCCGTTAGAGACTGTAAGAAGCTCACCAAATCTCGTAATTCTTCCCCATAAATACGCCGTCCTAACTGATATTTGACCATGAGATTGACAGATTCTTTCAAAGTGGTTGCTCTACCATCATGCATGTAAGGGGCAGTTAACGCTATGTTACGTAAAGAAGGTACTTTAAACACATATTTGTCTTCTTCTTTATGCGTCAAGGTATAACGTCCAAGTTCTTTACTTTTTGTATCTGCGTAAACACCAAACTTATTGTACATGTTACCACCGATATTAATACCATTATGACAAGAGATGCACCCTTTCTCTTTGAACAAAGCATACCCTCTTATGGCACTTGCTCCTAATGCTTCTTTGTCCCCTCTTAGGTATTTATCAAAAGGTGCATTGGGGGTGATAAGTACTTTTTCAAATGCTGCGATAGCATCTGCTAAATTGTCTTTGGTAATACCATCCTCATAAATAGCATTAAATGCTTTGACATAGACTGCATTTTCTTTGAGATCATGCAGAGCTTTAGGTATGGTATTGCCCATTTCTACAGGGTTTGCGATGGGTTGCAAGGCTTGGTCTGCCAAGTCTTTTGCACGTCCATCCCAAAACTGTCTAAAATTATAAGTAGCATTATACACCGTAGGTACATTAAAATACCCTTTCTGCCCATCGATACCTTTGGTACGTTTAACAATATCTGCACCATTATGTTTAAGATTATGGCAACTCATACAAGAAAGTGTTTTGTCTTTAGAAAGTATGGGATCTAAAAAAAGTTTTTTACCCAGTGCCACTTTTTTAGCATCAACCTCAACTGTAATAGGGAGAGGTACAAGTTCAGTAGCTAAAAGTATAGTGTTACCAATGAAACACATCATCCAAATGATATACTTTTTTTTCATATCTATGATACCTTTTTTAAAGTTCTATACATGTACCTACACCTGAACTGGTGAGTATCTCTAAAAGTAAAGAGTGCTCTACCCTACCATCAATAATATGTGCCTTTTTCACTCCACCGCGAAGTGCTTCTATACAGGCATCCACCTTAGGTACCATCCCACCTTGAATGGTTCCATCAACTTTCAGTACTTCGGTTTTTTCTATGCTTAGGTTGGTAATGAGATTCATCTCTTTATCAAGTACTCCAGGGGTATCTGTTAAGAACAAGACCTTACGTGCTTCCATGGCCACTGCTATCTTCGATGCTGCCAAGTCTGCGTTGATGTTGAACCCAGGGTGTCCCATCGTAGAGCTACCCGCAATCGGTGCAATGACAGGGATGGCACCATCTTCGATAATGTTGTTGACTATTTCAGGGTCAACATGCTCTATGCGTCCTGTGTAACCAAAGTTTTCAAAATCTTTTGGCATCCCCTTTAAAAACCCACCATCTTTACCCGAAATACCAATGGCTTTACTTCCATGGTTGTCTAGCAGTGAGACTATCTCTTTATTGATTTGTCCTGAGAGTACCATCTCTGCAATGCGCATGACCTCTTTGGTAGTCACTCTTTGTCCGTCAACAAACTTTGTATCTACACCCAAGTCTGACAATAAATCTGTAATGCTTTTTCCGCCACCATGTACAACAATAGGTTTCATACCTACCAAATGTAAAAGGACAATATCTTGTGCAAACTGTTCTTTGAGTATGTCTGAAGTTTGTGCAGAGCCACCATACTTAATGACTATTTTTTCATTTGCAAAACGTTTGATGTATGGTAAAGCATCAAGTAATGTCTTTACCACTTCTATATTATTACGCACCCCTAATCCTTATATCTTTTATCATTAGCTTTATTATAGCATGATAAACTGTATGCGTCTCTACTTCTGTGTCTTAGGTGTTGCCTTAACTTTAATCATATAAAAATCTTTAGAACGAGAAAAACTCTCACTTTCCCCTACCGTAATCACTGTACCATCACTCATACGCGCGATACCATGAGCAATGTCTCTACTTGTATCACCATACACATGTGACCAGACAAGGGCACCATTTTTATCGAGTGCGAGTATGTACACACTGTGTGAACCCTTACCTAATGTGCTTGTGCCCCCTGCTAACATGTAACCGCCATCAGGCGTTACGGTGACGGCGTTACCATACTCGTAGTATTTAAATCCATATATTTTATGCCACAGAACTTTTCCATCGGTAGAGAGTTTCATCACAGTTAGGTCTGTTTGTTCACTTCCATAAGAACGTGTTTTACCAACAGCAACAAGTCCACCATCAGGAGATGCAGTCACTGCTTCTAAAGAGTCGTCATCATACTCACCAAATGTTTTAGCCCACAGTTGTTTACCTTGTTGGTCTATCTTCATAACAAAAAACTCTTCGTAAGCTTTGGAGACTTCTCTCATCCCTACTAAAGCAAAGTTACCATCGGTTAAACGTGTCAAACCATGGGCTTCATCGGTTTTTTCACCACCGACGGTACGGGCAAATACTGTTTTACCTTCTTTATCTAGTTTAGCGATATAAATATCCCGGTAACGTTTAGCAAAAGACTCTGTATCACCTACAAGCATTACGCCACCATCATCTGTCCCTGCGATGCCACCAGCATACTCATCTCTGTCTCCACCTATGGATTTTTCCCAAACAAGCTTACCTTCAAGTGTCACTTTGGCTATATAAATATCTCTATCATAATTATGAGATAAAGACTTACTTGTACCTAAAATAAAAAGATTACCATCGGCTGCACGTGTGATGGCTCTTCCTTCATCTTCTTTTTTACCACCGAGCAAGATACTCCATTTCATCTGTCCCTTGGCATCCATGCGTGTCACACAAATGTCTGTACGCTCAGCACCAAAAGATTTACACGTACCCACGATGGCACTCTCACCATTTTCTAAAGCGACTATCCCCTGAGCGATATCATCATCTTTCCCACCATAAATCTTTTCCCAAACTTTTTGATAGACTTCTTTTTTTACAGTTTTTTTTGTTTTTATATCTTGTGGTATTTTATTGGCATATACGCCTACTGTACACAAAGCTACCAAACCTACCGTTATCCATTTTCTACCTAACATTTCTTCTCCTTAATATAGTGGTCTATTGATGTAAATATAGCATCATCTATCTCTAATTTTAGCTTCATGACTGACAGAGGCAACTTAAAGTCTTTCATTTTTACCTCATCTTTTTGTGTCACGAGTAATGTGCTAGCCTTACACTCTTGCATCTTGTTTTTTAACGCTGCTTCATCAAAATATGCATGGTCATCCAAATACACTTTCCCCACAACACCTTCAGGAAGATACGCATCTAAACGTGAGGGGTTGGCTATAGCAGTCACTAGCAACATACTTTCACTTACATTGTCACACTGCACGATACGCTTAAAATCTTGGTTTTCTTTGGCTATGACATCTGCAAATTTACCTGTCCCATAAAACTCACGTAGCGCGCCCGCAGGAAAAGGTAAGATGTTTGGCATACATTCTGGCTCTAAGAGTATCTCAAATTTGTCTATCTCTACCCTATTAAACCCATCATCCATGATGATAAGCTTCGCACCTTTTTTCATAGCAAGTTCGATGGCTAAGGTACGGTCTTCACTGACTATCACAGAAGCCAAAGGCAAAGACTTTGCCATCAGCATAGGTTCGTCTCCACTTTGTTTTACATCACAAAGTATCTGTCCTTTATGGCTCACTTCTACCAAGCCCTCACTCTCTCTACCATACCCACGCGAGATAATATACACTCCCTCATACCGTGCTCCAAGTGCTGTCACAAACGGAGTCTTCCCTGACCCTCCTACGATGAGATTTCCTACAGAGATGATGGGGATAAAAAAGTGTTTTTTAGTACTTACTAACCGTCTAAACAACATAAAAGAACCATACAAAAAAGAAAGAGGAAAAAGCAGTACCATCACAGCATAATGGTACCATTTTGGTGCAAAAAACATTGTTTCAAAAAAATGTTTCATGAACACTCCTTTGCGCCAAGTTTTTTTATCTCGATACAGGTAAACCCTGCTTCTTTTCGGGCTTCTACATTAACATGGGGTCTGTGCTTGTTGAGTAAATCATACCGTTCTAGTATCTCAAAATAGACATCTTCACTTTTTCCCTCTTCCTTACACAAATACTTAAACCACCTGTCCCCTTTTAAAACATGGTCTATCTCTTCTTGATAAATGATGTTTAAAATCTCTATAAGTTTTCCTACAGGAGGGAGTTTGCGTTTATTTTCCAATTTTTTAATGATAAACGGACTCACATCAAGCCCTGAAGCTTCAAAGTATCTAGGTACTATCGCCATACGGTCAAGTATGTTATGTGCCGTTTTTTCTGCTGCATCAAAAAGCCCAGAATGTACAGGAAAATCACCATGGGTAAACCCAAGTTCCTGCAAGAGTCCTTCGAGCATTTTAAAATGCCGTATCTCATCTACTGCAACTTCAATCCAGTCTATCTTATAGGTCATGGGCATCTCAGGGTAACGATACACAGCATCAAGTGCCAAGTCTATAGCAGAAAACTCTATATGTGCGATGGAGTGTACCAAAGTAGCCAAACCCTCTGGGGTATCAAAATCTTTTCTATGAGGCAATTCCGCAGGTGCAACGATGGTACAACGCGAAGCATACGAGGGTGCCTTAAAATGAAGTGGGCAAAAACCATCCTCTACCCTAACCTCATTTTGGTTACAATATGCCAAACATTGAGCTGTTAATTTTTCTTTAACATCTATGTCATCACTGCGTATGGCCTGCTCTAAAATACTATATATATTCATAACTAGGATTATAACACATGCAAATCAAAATACAGCCTATGGGCATGACACAAACCAACTGCTACATCGTCACTGTTGAGGGTAAAGATATCATCATCGACCCAGGGATGGGTGCCACATCATGGGTACTTGACAATGTCACCAATCCCATCGCCATACTCAACACCCATGGACACTACGACCATGTATGGTCAAACCAAGAACTAAAAGAGAAACTCAAAGTACCTCTCTACTGTCCCAAGGGCGACAGCTTCATGCTGACTAACTGCCCACTAGGACAACCCACACCTCCAAGCACACTAGACTATGAAGTAGTAGGAGATGAGAAATTAACGATTGAAGGTGTGGAGCTACAGTACAAACACTTTGCAGGACACACCCCAGGGTGTAGTATCATCCAAATCAAAGATGTATGGTTCTCGGGAGACTTTCTCTTTCAGCAAAGCATAGGAAGATGGGACTTCCCATTCTCATCAGGAGAAGCAATGGTAAAAAGCTTAGAAAAAGCGATGAGAATAACGGGAGACTATACTGTCTACCCTGGGCATGGTATGAGCACCACACTCAAAGCAGAGCAGAATGTAATGCCCTATTGGATAGAGCAAGTGAAACGGACGATTTAGTCTCCATACTTCACCTTATACTCTTCCACCTTCTTTAGTACCTCATTCACAGACTCTTGAAGCTCAGAACCCATCTTTTTTATCTCATGGGGGAAGTCATCTTGCATTAGGGTCATGAGAGCGTACCAGATTGATTTGTATTGTTCTTTTAAGTTATATTCTGGAATTTCTAAAATTTGCTTAGCTTGATAATATTGCCCTTTAAACATAAGTAGATTAAAAAACATTGTAACCTGACTATATAACTCTATGTTCACGTCAAACTCATAAAGTAATTGTAAAAATATATCTTCACTTTTTTTAAATTCATCAAACCAAAAATAAACAAATACTTGTAAAGTGAGATTACCAATTTTATCTGTATTTGGAATACTCTTTAAAACTTTTTTAATATCATATATACCTTGATTTTTTGAAAAAGTATAATTAAGCTCTTCAAGAGATAAATTAATTCGTTTATTTTTTTCTTCAATTTTAATTGCTTTTTTTATAACTTCTTTATACTGTTTAATAAATTTATCCTCTATATTTAAGCTAGTAACTACCTTTAAAGCTTTTTTTGGTTGTCTAGACTCTACTAAGTTAGATATACTATTAAGTAATTTAAGTTGACTTTTTGATATATCATTTAAATAATTAGACTGTATATTCTCAAAATAATTTTTTACTTCATTTTTTAATTTATCTTCTAGAGTAAGATTTATACCAGCATAACTTAAAGCTTCTGCCATATGGAAAACATAAGATTCACTCACATCCCCCTCATTAATTCTATCAATTAAATTTTCAGCTCTCTCATCCAACTCCTCTTGTGTACACCAAGACTCCAAAAACCTAACCAACCACTCAACTCTCTGTCTATCTTTCTTCCTACCAAACCGCATCAAATACCAGATATTAAAAAACCGCTCTTTTATCTTATAGATTTTATTTTTACCTGCTTGTTCTGACTCTATGATGTCATACTTCTCCAGCTTACCTAACTGTGCAGAGATGACTTTGGTGCTAAGCCGTGTCTTTTTGGCTATCTCTGCTGTGTACATACCATCCCAATTGATGGCAATGGTATGGACTATCTCTTGGAGTTGGTTGGGTAGTTCATCTATGCGGTGTTTGTAGAGTGGTGTGGCTTCATCTAGCACTTTGAGTAGGTCATCAAAGGCATTACCTCCCTCATCTAAAAAGATGTCAAAAAGCATCACTAAGGTACGTGGCACTCCTCCTGTGAGTTGTCGCAAGGTTTCTATGCGTGCAGGGTTAGTCTTGATTATCTCTTCCATACGCTCTTTTTGTTTGCCTTTTCCTATACTACGCAAAAATGCGATGCTCTCTTCTTTGGTAAAGCCTTTAAGTTTGATGATTTTGAAAAACTCATAAAAAGGCTTACCATAGTCATAGTGTTGTTCTAGCATCTTAGTAGAGCCACCCACTATACGAAAAGAGCTAGAACTAAGGAGTATCTCTCTTAGTCTTCTTTGCTCTTTTTCGTTAAGTTTTCCTATGAGTTCATCTATATTGTCTATGAGTAGAAAAAGTTTCTTTTTTTTCTTTTTAAGTGCAGAGTCTAAGTAGCTAAAGGCTTTTAACTCATAGTCGTCATCTTCAAAATGCTCTTCCATGTCATCAAGTACATGAGGGAAAGTCTCTTCATGCAAGCTTTGTAAGTAGTCTGCTACCTCTTCCCAAAGACGAGAGAGTGAGCGTATTTGATACTGCTCCTCTGCAAACTTCACAGGGATTAAAAATTTTGCTAGTTTAGTATCATTTTCCACTTCTATCTGTAGTTTTCTAAGTAATGTTGTTTTGCCCTGCCCTCGCTGTCCTACGATGATGTAGTGTTGGCTTGCGACTGCATAGTCTGAAGTTTGAATATCTTTAAATATCTCTTCAAAGATATCTGTACGTACCACAAAACGTTCTAAAAATTCTGACTGTGGCATCTCATCGGGAGTGTATTTGTATCGTGAATAATTAGTTGGCAACATTTTTATACCACCATAATTTTAAAAGAGGAGAGTTAAATCTATAAGTCTTACCATCTTCGTACTTGGTAATGTAGCCATCATATTCAAGTGAATGTATAATCTCTCTTGCGTAATCTTCATCTAGTTCATGTTTGGTTGCTTTGTTTCGTATTTTAAGGGAACTCATCGTGTCTTTTTCACAGATGATGTTCAGTATCTCTTTGGCAAACAAATACCCTTTTTTCTTAAACCCATCTTTGAGCTTTGAACGCCAATGGTCAAAGAGTTGTCTTTGCGACAAAGCTTGTTCTATGGCACCATCAATCATCATCTCATCTATTTGCGTTTTCTTTTCTTCTCTACTCAGAATGTCTAGTTGTTGTATGAGTAACTGTATATAAAAAGGTATGAGCCATTCAATTTTATCTAACAAGATAGTGATAATATCATCATTCATCTCTATGGAGGTAGAGTCACATAATGCTCGTGTAAATAGCACAGCTTCCTCACGCATAAGTGGCTTTACTTTTATACTATTGAGGTCATTGATGAGCTTAGATGCATTCATCTTGGTTACCACAGACTCTAGCCCTATAGAGCCTGCATAGACGAATGTAACTTTGTTGGCTAAGTTTTCATTTTGTCTTAATGCTCTGTGTGTTCTCAAGAATTTTTGTGCATTCTCTTCATCCTCATATTTGATGATGTTCTCTACTGTTTGTGCAAACTCATCCATCATAATGATGAGCTTTCTATCACTGTCTAGTTCTTTTATGAAGTTTTCAAAGGCTGTAGCATAGTCCACAACTGTACCGTCTCCAAACTCTACACCTTTGGTAGTGATTTTGTCTATAGATATTCTCTCTAAAAAATTAGCAAAACGTTTTGAATACTTTTTTAGTTTCCCAACAAACTCTTCTTCCATCAAAGCATTAAAAAGTTTCTGCCAAAATTCATTTTCACTGTCTGCTGATTCGGTATCTATATAAACTACTATATACCTCTCTTTAGGTTCATCTTGAAGATTGAACATAATAGAGGTCTTGCCTACACGTCTAGGTGCTACAAGTAATATATGACTACCACTTTCTATAGCAAACCATAGTGAAGCCAGTTCGCTCTCACGTTTCCAAAAATCTTTACCACGTACTGCTTGACCTACAGAATTATTCATACTATACCTTTGACACCATTTTTGTTGTCATTATATCAGACAACAGTTTTGTTGTCAAGTACTAATAAGGTTCCAATATATCAATCGCAGGGGGGGGACAACGCCATTAAGTTAAGCATAGAACCGTACCATTTTCAACCTCCAACTCTATCAATTCCCCACACTTTTCTTCTTCCTCTTCAGATGATGAATTGTATTGGTAGCAATAGTAGATTTTTGAGCATC
>JALUYL010000005.1 GCA_027012955.1 Sulfurovum sp. | reverse complement strand
CTACGTCTGTGGAAATGTAGGTCGCTGCCACTTTGAGTTTTTACAATAACTATCTTCTATTTTAACTATCTTTTTTATTCTCTTAATCACTAATCACAAACATATCGCTTTCATTTATTTTATTAGTGGGCTAGTCGGTTAACTCCTCCTTGTCCCATTTAAAACCATAAGTAACATTTTTCTCAGTTACAGGAGCCGTTTCGACAGCTTGTTCTAATAGTCTCCGAAATACAAGACCTCTGTATTTTGACAATCTACGATTAAATCTAAAGGTAAATTCTTCCAAATAAGCTTGTAAGTGATATGTTGCAAATGCACCTTGATGTGTACCGAGTATCCAACGTTTTAAAAGTGAAGCAACACTATGAACACCAGGCACAAGAACATGAGCATGGTCTTGGGAAGCTGAAATATTTGTCACTATATGCTTATACCCAAGAGATTGTAAATTATTATACCCTTTCCAAGCATCTGTGTGTATGGTACTACCTGACTGAACAACATCATTGATAAAATCTGTTAGATTTTTACCTGATGCATCTGGAATAAAACGCATTCGAATTCTTCCAAAACCTTTTGGTTCATAAATTTCTATAGCAATTACTACAATACTTTTTTTAGAACCACGACCTCGCTTTCCTCCCTCATCAACACTGCCAATAAGAGTTTCATCAACTTCTACTATCCCTGAAAGTTTCTCTCTTTCAGATCGAACCATAGCTACTCTAAATCGTTGTAGCATTGTCCAAGCTACTCTATAAGATATTCCTAATGTTCGTTCAATAGTTGTAGCTGACATACCATTTTTCGCTGTTGTGATATGCCATGCTGCTTCAAGCCATGTAGTTAATGGTGTTCTTGTTCTCTCAAAAATTGTTCCTGCAGTCACTGTAGTTTGATGACGGCAATGTGGACAAACAAGTCGTTGATGTGTTTGATGCCATGGTTCAGATGCTGCACCACATAAAGGACAAGTAAACCCATCTTTCCAACGTAACTCATACAAAAAATCTATACAACTTTGATTATCTGGAAACATCTCCACAAACTCTCTATATGTTTGTGGATAATCTTCTCCAGCAATTAAGATTTTGTCTTGCATGTTATTATTTGATAAATTCATGCCATATTATAACAAAGGAGGAGTTAACCGACTAGCCCACTTTTATTATTTACTTTAGTGCAATAGCTAGCTTATTCTCTTTTTACAATTATGCCAATTCTAATTTTATTTATCATTCTTCTGTTAATGTTTTTGGTCAGCATACTGGTTTCTTGTATAACATACCTATAATTTTGTCTATTTAATATCTAGTAAATCTATAGACAATAATTTATAATGAACTAAATTATAATTTATCATCATTATTAATGATAAATTAAGGTATTTTTACTATAATTCGCGTATAAAAGGTGGCTACCTTAAACATTCTGATTGAACAAGTTTTACGCCTTGTCCAAATTTGTAAATTTCTTTTTAGTTCTTTTGGACTGGGCCACCTTTTCCTCCTTTTATTTTCAAACTTACCCAAACTAACTTTACGATAAAATACACCTAATAATTAACTAGGAATATCTATGTCTACAAAAATTGCTTCAGCTCGTATCTCTACAAAAAGTTCTCAACTATTACAAGATCTTAACAACTCATTGCCTTTTGATAAGGTGCTTTACCGTGAGGATATTGAGGGTTCACGTGCACATGCGTATATGCTTTGTGAACAGGGTATCATAAGTAAAGAGGACTATGAGCAGATAGAGTCTGGTCTTTATGAGATACGGGGTGAAGTGGAGTCTGGTGCCTTTAAGCTTGATGGTGATGATGAAGATATTCATATGGCGATAGAAGGTAGACTGACTGAAAAAGTAGGTGATGCAGGGAAACGTCTGCACACTGCTAGAAGTCGTAATGACCAAGTGGCACTTGACTTTAGATTGTATGTGCAAAACAACACCAAAGCCATCGCTGAGCTACTTTTGGAGAATATAGAGACTTTGGTAAAGGTGGCAGAGGAGAATGCAGAGACGATGCTTCCTGGTATGACACACTTACAGCATGCACAGCCGATAAACTTTGGTTACCACATGCTCGCGTATGCAAGTATGTTTAAACGTGACTATGAGCGTTTCATGAGCTCTTTTGAACGTAATAACTATAGTCCAATTGGTTGTGCTGCATTGGCTGGTACACCTCACAACATAAGTCGCCAGATAACTTCCGACAAGTTAGGCTTTAACGCACCGACACTAAACTGTCTTGACACGGTGAGTGACCGTGATTTTGCCTTGGAGATACTCTTTAACATAAGCACGATGATGATGCATATGAGCCGTTTGAGTGAAGAGCTCATCTTGTGGTCTGCTGCTGAGTTTAAGTGGGTAACGTTGAGTGACAGACATGCTACAGGTAGCTCCATCATGCCACAAAAGAAAAACCCTGATATTCCAGAGCTTCTACGTGGTAAGACAGGACGCGTAAACGGTAACCTAGTGGCACTGCTTACTGTAATGAAAGGCTTACCACTTGCCTACAACAAAGATATGCAAGAGGACAAAGAGGGTGTCTTTGACTCTGTACGTACAGCGACACTTAGCCTACAAGTACTAGAAGAGATGATAGCAGATATGACAGTAAACAAAGAGGCGATGGAACGAGCGTGCATGGTAGGACACCTGAGTGCGACAGATTTGGCAGACTACCTCGTAAAAGAGCAGGGCTTACCTTTCCGTGATGCCTATCACATCACAGGTAATGTAGTAAACCTAGCAGAAGAGAAAGGCTTAGACATCTCTGAGCTTAGCTTGGCAGACTTGCAGAGCATCGATAAACGCATCGGTGAGGGCGTGGTAGCACTGCTAGACAACCGAGCCTCTATGAATGCTAGGATGTCAGAGGGTGGTACGGCTACGGTTAGGACTTTGGAGCAGGTGGAGAGTCTGAAGAAGTGGATGAGTAAAGAAAAATAGGTATAATAAATAAAAAAAGGAGTTTGGGTGGTATTGAAAACATTAGATAAACAACTGATTATTGATACTCTAAAAAAAGAGATACCCAAACTTCAAGCACTCTATTTGTTCGGTAGTCAGAATGATGGTTCTGCCACGAAAAAGAGTGATGTGGACATCGCTTATTTGAGTCAAAAACCTCTTAGCTCTTTGGAGCGTTGGGATGTTTCTCAAAAATTGGCTTCGTTACTTTCCCTTGATGTAGATTTGATAGAACTTTCAACTACCAATACTATTTTTCGATACGAAATTCTCTCTATGGCTGAACGCATTTATGGTGATGGGTATGATGTTGAGAGCTTTGAGACCTTGGCATATAGTTTTTACTTACGTTTTCAAGAAGAGCGTCAGCCTATTGTGGATGAGATAATGAAAAATAAATCTGTTTTTGGCGTTGCTCATGCCTAATGTTGTCCTTAATAAAATCCAGAGTATTGAAAAATGTTTGAAACGCATAAGAGAAGAGTATGTAGGATATGAAGATAGTTTTGAAGAAAACTATACCAAGCAGGACTCTGTAGTACTCAATTTAGAGCGTGCTTCACAAGCGAGTATTGACATCGCTACTCATATAGTAAAAACAAAAAAACTAGGGCTGCCAAATACTAGCCGTGAGTTGTTTAGTATGCTTTTGGATGCAGGTATTATTAGTGAAAATAGTTGTAAACAGATGCAAGGAATGGTTGGGTTTCGTAATATTGCTGTACATGATTACCAGAATTTGAATATTGAGATAGTAGTGGCTATTGTTGAGAAGCATCTTGGGGATTTTGAAGGATTTGTGAGAGAAGTCTTTGAGGGGTACTTGGATGCTTGATTTTGTTTCTATGAACGCAAGGATGTCTGAGGGTGGTACGGTTACGGTTAGGACTTTGGAGCAGGTGGAGAGTTTGAAGCAGTGGATGAGTAAGAGTTAAGTATGTCATTTATCTTTATCCTTTCCTATATTGATCTTGTTAGAACAGATGAAGTAGAGTTAATAGATAATCATTTTCTAAGAAAAGCAAATGATAAGGAAATGGAGCATATTAATCGCGAATTGTCTAGAATGAGAACTTCTTTTGTTTACGAAAGTGATTATACATCCATATATGAATATAAGATAATAGGAACAAAAGATACTAGGAAGCTAGAAAAGTTACCTAAAGATGAATGGAAATATTATATTATTGATTTTAGTAAATCAACAACTAATAATCATGAAATAAATTTACTTAGAAACATTTTTATGACTTTAAAAAATCCTATATATTTAGGTTTTGATATAGCTACACATGAAGAAGATAACTATTCTGTTGGACATAGTTATACATGGAAATCTTTATATTTAGAACTTGAACAATGGGCATACAGACCAATGCTTCATAGCTATGATGAAGAACATTTTGTTAAGGTTGAAAAATTACATAAAGCAATAAAAAATCTAAAGAGCCACTTGCAAATTCAAACCCACCCAAGTGACTAATTTTTCCTCATAGTAATTTTTGAGCTTAAAAAAATCATTACAAGGTAAAATCTCTGATATTCTACCTCTAATTTGCTAATTATCTAT
>JALUYL010000004.1 GCA_027012955.1 Sulfurovum sp. | reverse complement strand
CTTCAAAGTCTGTAGTGTGCCCTTTGGTTTCCATCCACTCTAGTCTGGGTAGACCTATCCAAAAGTACTCTTTACCTCGTGGGTTATGGTGTACTTCTGCATGAAATCCGTACTTTTTATTGCCAGCACGAGTGACTTTAAAACCTTTACACGCACTTGTGGATATAGGGGGAATATTGACATTTAAAAATTTACGTTCAGGTAGAGGAAAATTTCCGTCAAATATTTTCTTCACTAGGGTAGCTATACTCTCTTTTGCTAAGTTGTAACCAAAGGTTTTAAGGGTCTCTCCCCCACTATTATAGACTTGACTTATGGCGATGGCAGGTATGCCTTGTAGCACAGCTTCCATAGCAGCCGAGGCAGTTCCAGAGTAGGTGATGTCCTCTCCCATATTTGCACCCACATTAATACCAGAGATGACCAAATCAGGTTTGTTCTCATCATCAAAAAGTTTGGTAAGCGAGAGAAAGACACAGTCTGTTGGTGTACCATCATCAAGTTTATAAAAGTCTTTTTCTACTTCAACAAAACTAAGAGGGCGTGTAAGTGTCAGTGAGTGCCCACAAGCTGATTTTTCTATGGTTGGCGCTACGACAGTGACTTTAGCTAAAGGTTTGAGTGCTTCTGCTAGAGCTAATAGACCTTGGGAGTCGTAGCCATCATCGTTTGTAAGTAAAATATGCTTCATATAAATTCTTTAATTTTTACTGATATTATAACTTATTTGCTATAATGTCTACAATTAAGATTATATACAAGGATTAATCGTGCAAAAAGAGCCGATGTTAGAAGTAACTTACAAAAAATTAAGTGTAGAATTGGAACAGTTAAAAACACATGAACGTGGAAATATTGCTGCCATCATAGATGAAGCACGAGCGCAAGGTGACTTAAAAGAAAATGCAGAGTATCACGCAGCAAAAGATGAGCAAGGGCTTATGGAAGCACGTATTGCTGAACTGACTGATGTGGTGGGGCGTGCACAAGTGGTTGACCCTAGTACACTTGCCCATGAGCGTGTAAGTTTTGGCTCTACTGTTGAACTTTCAGATCAAGATACAGATGAAGTGCTAACTTATACAATAGTTGGAGGACAAGAGTCAAACCCAAGTAAAGGATTCATCTCTTTTCAGTCACCTTTGGCTAAAGTACTTTTAGGTAAAGAAGAGGGTGATGAAGTAAGTATTACCTTACCATCGGGTAAAAAAACGTACGACATTGAAGAAGTGTCATATGTTGAAATAATATTAAATTGATTATTTGTGGTGGGTAAACCCACCCTACGCGATATATGATGTCTGTAGGGTGGATTTATCCACCATTGTTTATAAGGAAATAAAATGATAAAAGTAGGAATTGTAGGTGCGAGTGGTTACACTGGCTTAGAACTGATAAAAATGTTAGTTAGTCATCATGGGTTTACGCTCAACTATTTGGCTACCACACAAGGTGGCATCACTGTTGAGGAGTTGCATCCTTCACTGGTAGATGTGATAAGCCTTCCCGTGGAAAAAGCAGATGTTGATGCCGTGGCAGAGCGTTGTGACCTTGTCTTTTTGGCACTTCCTCATAAAGCCTCTATGGGCTTTGCAAAAAAACTCTTAGAAAAAGGTGTGAAGGTAGTAGACCTTTCAGCTGACTACCGTTTAGATTTGGAAGCGTATGAAGCAAACTACTGTCCCCATGAAGATAAAGAGCATTTAGACGATTCTGTCTATGCACTTATAGAGTATTATCGTGAAGCACTCAAAAAGACAAACTTAGCAGCAGGTCCAGGGTGTTACCCAACAGCTACACTTTTAGGTATCTTGCCTTTCATCCCTTACCTTGATGAAAACATCCCACTTTTTGTAGATGCAAAATCTGGTGTCAGTGGAGCAGGGAAGAAACTTACCGAGCTTAATACCTTTGTAAATGTCAATGAAAATATCTTTGCATACAACCCACTTAAACACCGTCATGCACCTGAGATTGCAGAGAAGATTAAGAAGGTACATGGTGTAAAGATGCATGTAAACTTTGTACCACATCTCATACCTGCAACACGTGGTGAGTTGGTGTCAGTGTATGGTGTGTTGAAAGAGGATATAGACCCATTGGCAATACTTAAAGAGCATTATAAAAATGACCCATTCATACGTATAAGAGAAACGCCTGTAGATATAAAAAGTACAGCAGGTACACATTTTTGTGACATATTTGCCGCTAAAAATGGTAATGCATTGTTTGTGAGTTCGGCTATTGATAACCTACTACGTGGGGCATCTTCACAGGCATTGGCAGCGGCCAATCTGATGTGTGGGTATGATGAGGGAATGGGATTACCAGTAATTCCATATATGCCATAAATATGTAGGGTGTTGTACCCTTACAACACCAAATCAATAATTATAAAAGGTGTTGTGAGGGCACAACACCCTACGAAGGACATAATTGATCTATGAAATCAAAGAAAACGCTTTATTTATAGCTGACTCCCACTACCCCCACCATGGCAATGCCTTCTTAGAAACATTACAAAAGTTAGAAAGTGGTGAGCTACAGACCCCTCAACTCTTTTTGATGGGTGACAACTTCGATTTACTCTTTGGACACAATGACTACATTAAAACCTTTACAGAGGAAGCCATAACCCTCCTTCAAAAACTCTCAAAAACCATAGAGATACACTACTTTGAAGGGAACCATGACTTCTGTTTGCAAGAGGTATTTCCAGATATACGAGTCTATAGTAGAGCTGAACAGCCCATTGTCTTCAGACTTGGAGAGAAAAATGTTGCCATCTCTCATGGTGATAAGTATGTCACTGGTTTTGGGTACGACCTTTACTGTAACATATTGCGAAACAAAACGACACTTACGCTACTCAAACCTTTTGAAAAAGCCATTATTGACCATAGGATGAAAAAACTCTCTGCTAAAAATATCTGCCATGCTTTTTGTGGTTTTGAGGAACGTGTTGAGGCGATACTTGAACACTATAGCGAAGTAGATATGGTAATAGAGGGGCATTTCCATCAGGCTAAAGTGAGAGGTAAATACATCTCTCTTCCTTCACAAGCCTGCCAAAATAAGGTGGCAGTAGTTGAAGAGGGTGAAGTGGTTTTTAAAAGTCTCTGATGACCTACCTTATACTCTTTGCAGTCTCTTTTTTAGCGGCAACGCTCTTACCTTTAGGTTCTGAGGGCTTGTTGGTATATGATATATCTCAAGGTTACAGGCTATTACTCTTATGGACTTTTGCAACACTGGGCAATACACTAGGCTCAATGCTCAACTATTGGCTGGGGCTAAAGGGTGAAGTGTACCTTGAACGTAAAAGACACCTTTCAAAAGAAAAGATGGATAAAGCGAGAGGATTTTTTTCCAAATATGGAGGTTGGACACTGCTTTTATCATGGGCTCCTATTGTTGGAGACCCGTTGACATTTATAGCAGGTGTATTACGCTACAATTTTAAGTACTTTACACTTATAGTCTTTGTAGCTAAAGGTTTGCGTTATGCCGTCATCATTTTCTTGGCAAGTAGTTTATCGGTATAGAAACTTCCAAAAGGAATGAGTGATAAGACAGAGTAGAGTGCAGTCTCTTTAAGTGTAAAGCCAGCTTCTTTTTTGGCTTCGATGATTTGGTAAATGAATGCAAAGACAAGTACACCATGTATAGAACCCATGATTTTAGTGGCTATAGGGTAACCAAAACTATACTTCAACGGCATAGCTACAAAAAGTAAAAGAATGTAAGATATCCCCTCTATTTTATTGATAAATTTAAATTTTTTTAATTCAGACATATTATCTCCTAATTTATTTTTCGAGAGTATATCGAAAGATGTTTAATAAAAACTATTTTAGGTTATAATTCTTGTATTACAACTAAAGGAAGAATATGAGAGACTATGATTTTGATATTATCGAGATGGTAAAGGCGGGTTGGGAACGTATAAATGGTGTAAAAACACAGTTCATTGCAGGTTTTGCCATCTACATCGCTGCGGCAGTTATTGTGCAATTGACACTTGGTTTGGTTTTTCCTCAAGGTACACTGGAGATGCCAAATCTGCTGAACCAACAAATCGTAGGCATATTGAGTTACCCTGTACTTATGCCTATTATGGGAGGTATCATGATGATGGCTATCCAACAGTACCGTGGAGAAACTATCGATTTTAAATCTGTATTTAACTATTTTCATATCACAGGTAAGTTGGCATTGGTGGGGGTGATTATTTATGTATTTACCGTGATTGGTATTATGTTACTTGTACTTCCAGGTATTTACGTCTCTGTAGCGTATGCTTTTACCATTCCACTTATTGTCGATAAAAATATGGATGTATGGGAAGCGATGGAGCTTTCAAGAAAAACCGTCACAAAGCACTGGTTTAAAGTAGCAGGGCTTATGGGATTACTTAGTATCATTGTGTTCATTAGTGCTATACCTTTAGGTATTGGACTTGTATGGACTATACCACTCATGTTTGTCACTCTATATGGGTTGGCGTATCCTGTGATGTTTGATAGTATAGAACCCAAATCACGAAATAGAGATTCCTCCCTCTAAATAATCAACCAAAAACCAAACACTTGATAAAAATGGAGATATTGTTTTGGACATATATATGTAAATCTTGAAAAATATTATTGAAGTAGGTA
>JALUYL010000003.1 GCA_027012955.1 Sulfurovum sp. | reverse complement strand
TATAGATAATTAGCAAATTAGAGGTAGAATATCAGAGATTTTACCTTGTAATGATTTTTTTAAGCTCAAAAATTACTATGAGGAAAAATTAGTCACTTGGGTGGGTTTGAATTTGCAAGTGGCTCCAATATTTAAATTTTACAAATACAGGTTAAATTAGTATACTATATTTATACAGTCCAAATAATATCTATCGTAGGAAAGAAAATGACCAACAGACCACTAAAACACTTCACTAAAATCATGTTTCAAGGGCTATTTTGGCTCTTGCCTATTGTGGCTATACTTATCATACTTTCATGGGTTTATGGCAAAGTCACGAAGATGGTGGATTGGGTGTTTCATGTGACGGGGTTTGTGCCTAACAGTCATATCTTTTTGTGGGGAATATTGGTTGTCTTTATCTTTTTGATGATTCTTTACCTTTTAGGCTGGGTAGTCAAAACGCGCTTTGCCCATATGTTCGAGTACTTCTTTTCCAAGATACCAGGATACAACACCATAAAAGGACTAGTCGGCATATTCAACTCCTCCAAAGAGGGGGAAAACCAAGTGCTTGTTGTTGCCATCAAAGGTTTCGCAAAAGAGGGGTACAACATTGGGCTTATGTACTCACAAAAAGAAAGCATCATAAAAGACCACTACACAGTCACACTCTCCATGTCACCCATCCCCAATGGTGGCTTTATGTTTGAAGTACATAAAGACAATATTTTCGTCATAAAAGATGCAACTTTTGACAATAACTTACAATATCTTCTTTCTATGGGTGTGAGAAGCCTCACAGAGATTTTAAACACAGAATCAAAAAATATTGATGAACTACAGATGCTTTCTGAGTGGCTTAAAGTACAGGAAAATATATAGCTACTACAAGTATCAAAGTCTAGAATATAGATAGATTTATATGTTTATTCAGCTAAAAAACATATATTTATTTTTTAAGTAAGCTTATACATGGGAAAATAAGGTACAATAGTTCCGATGAAAGATGAGTTTCGAGTTCATTTTTCGTGTGTACTGCTAGTGTTCAAGCCTGCAAGACCCGAAAGACTCTCTACATATTTATTTCACAAAAAACAACACAAGGCAAAACAATGGCAACATTAGTAAACGGTACAGTTAAATGGTTCAACGATGAAAAAGGTTATGGATTTATCCAACAAAACGATGGTGGAGACGATGTATTCGTACATTTCCGTCAAGTAAACAACGACAACGGTGGTCGTGTAACATTGGCTGAAGGTCAAGCAGTAACATTTGAAGTTGGTGAAGGTCAAAAAGGCCCACAAGCTGAAAACGTAACACCACTTTAGTAGTGGTTTTGCAGGCACTTTGCCTGCAAGCTATATAGTATTCCCCCTAATAATTTATCTTAATATCTTTATCATAACTCATTTCAAATAATATCTCTATCTCTTTTTTAGCCTGTGGTGCTAACGTCACTTTCATTTCTATCTTTCCATTTTCAAGCAATTTATAATTTTGATTGTTTTTTGATTTTATAGAAAGTAGTTTTACTTTTATCTCATCGGTAGTAGAGGTAGGCATACGTTCTATGACGGTAAGTGTCTTCTCTTTGTTTGATTTGTTAATCAATATGAGTTTATATCCATCTTTTTTTCGTGCTGTGCCACCAAAGATACCCGTCTCACGCTCTTTTTGAACGATAGGCAAACGCATAATATTGATATCATCTTCTATCTTGGTGTATATCTGGTAGCGTTCACCTCTGTATTCACCTGTGGCTCTTTCATTAATGACTTCAGAACCATTTTTTACTTTCCATTGGTTTTGATCTATCTGGTAACTTGGTTTAAAAGAACAGACTTCAAAAGCTTTAACATTGGTGTACGGGTATGCTTTTATCTCACATTTAAGTGGTGCTTTCCATCTGAGTACATCCATTTCAAAAGGTTCGCCTGTGGATGGTAGATGAAGGTTGGTTACTTTATATTCTCTGGCATCTTCATAGCTTGCTACGGGTGCTGGCACGTCCATCGCCACCACTTCTTCCGACATATCTGCTGACATCATCAACATACTATCACTGCGCGCCTCTTTTTTCATACGCATAGTTTTTTTGCTACGCTTAGGTCTTGGCACGTACTTACTCACTGTCCATGGGTAAAAGTGCGTCGGTCTTACATAAGGGTTCGCAGAACGGTAGTAAAACATCACCGTATCTGAGTTTATGTCTATCCCTGAACGATTGACTATGGAGAGTTTTTGTGTGACGGTTATCTCTTTGCCCTCACCTATGTTGGCTTCATAGCCTGTAGAAAATGAGACATACCCATAAGGTATGGTGACTTCAAAATCTTTTTGACAAAGTGCTTGACTCTGCTTGGCTTCTTTTTGAGGGGCTTGTTTGTTAAAAAGTTGTTCTTTCATACGAAAAGCTTTCGCCAAGTCTGCTTCTTCTTGCGAAAGACGAGATTGTTCTTCACCTAAAAGTTTAGCTGAGGCTATCCAATTTTGAGCATCAACCGTTGTAGGCTGAGGCAAAGCGATGAGTTTGTTAAGCATTTCTCTATTTGACTGTACAGTTTTTATTTGGTTTTCAGTCTGTCGTGTGTCTAAGAAAACTTTACAAAGTCTCTGTTCTTCTGGACATTTATGCATCGCTTCAAGTGCCACAGTACTACCTTCACACTTCGCAGTAATGGATTTAGCAAAGCCTATAAAGTTTTCTGTAGGTACATAGGTATAAAAAGTTTTATCTTGATAGACAGAGAGTGAAGAAGCACAAGCAAGGCTTCCACCGAAAAGAAGTGGTATCAGTGTTTTTGAGAGTGTCATAAATATCCTTCAAATTAATGTAAGATTATTATAGCCTATTTTTTACTTGTATTCGAATCTCTACAATGTTCTAAATATTTTTCATTTTTCACATGCAAGTAGTCATAGATGGCTTTTACTTCTTCATCGGTCAAGTAGTACCGTGGCATCACCTTATGGTAGCTGTTTACTGCGTGTATCATGGATGCCAAAGTATCTTGACGAATATCTGAGCCTTTGAGAGTCTCTAGTCCATGAATATCTCTATATTCGACTATCGTTGTGCCCTCTCCTACTTTTCCATGGCATTGAGAACAGCTCACACCTCTAGGGTTGGCATAAAGCATTTCACCATACTCATAATGAGAGATAAAGTCTTCCTGTCCAGACAATAATAAAGGAAATAATAACCACAACAGTCTCACAAGAGTGCCCCTAAAGTATTTTCGATATAATACCCTAAATTATTATAAGGTCAGTCTATGCAACTCATCGATGGTAAATCTCTCGCAAATAAAGTGCAAACAAGTGTCGCTTCAGAAGTAGAAAAACTCAAACAAGAAAAAAATATTGTCCCCGGACTTGCAGTGATACTCATAGGTGATGACCCTGCAAGCCATGCCTATGTTAAGATGAAAGCAAAAGCCTGTGAAAGAGTAGGATTTTACTCCATTACTCACAACATGCCAGACACCATCAGCCAAGATGAAATCATCGCTACTATTGAGATGATGAATAACAACCCTCGTATAGATGGCATTTTGGTGCAACTCCCCTTACCTAAACATGTTGACACAGACAAAATTTTAGAGGTCATAGAGCCAAGCAAAGATGTCGATGGCTTTCATGCTTACAATGTAGGTCGTTTAGTTACAAACTTAGACAGTTTTGTAGCTTGTACCCCTCTAGGTGTCATGAAAATGTTTGAAGAGTACAACATCGACCTCAAAGGTCAAGACATTTGTGTGGTGGGTGCGAGTAACATCGTAGGTAAACCTATGGCAGCGCTCTTACTTAATGCTAATGCGACAGTCACTGTCACACATATCTTCACTAAAGACCTTAAAGCACATACAAGTCAAGCAGACATCGTCATCGTGGGTGTTGGGGTACCAGGACTCATCAAAGAAGATATGGTAAAAGAGGGTGCCATCGTGATAGACATAGGCATTAACCGTATAGAAGATGGTTCGTTGGTGGGAGATGTAGATTTTGCCAATGTAAGTAAAAAATGTTCATACATCACCCCTGTACCAGGAGGCGTTGGTCCCATGACCATAGCGATGCTTCTTTCAAACACACTAAAAGCAGCAAAGGCAAGAGCATAATGGAAAATATCAAAAAGTTTTTATCGGCATTTAGCCGTTTCGCAGGTACATGGACAGGGACTATCATCATCGTTCTTTTTCTCATCTTTTTTGTGGCACAGTCTTTTGTCATTCCATCGGGTTCTATGAAACGTACACAACTCATAGGTGACTTTCTTTTTGCTAAAAAGTTCAGCTATGGTATACCTATCCCACATCTTCCTTGGTTAGAAATACCTCTTCTACCTGACTTTAACAACAACGGTCACCTCATAGAGGGACCTCGTCCAAAAAGAGAAGATATCGTCATTTTCCGTTATCCTAAAAATCCAAAAGTACACTACGTTAAGCGTTGTGTAGCCGTAGGAGGAGATGAACTTCTCTATAGCGATAAAAAACTCATGATTCACTTTCACGAAGGAGATGAGTATATCAAAAAAACATACCGTACAAAAAAAATCATCAGTATGTATGATAAATTGTGGGTAGTGAACCCTTATATGGACAAATACCCAGGTATACAGTACAAGCCTGAAGGACCTACGGGGTTTGATTATCTCACAATGTCATACAACTATAAAAAAGAGATAGACATGTCCGTAAGACGCATCGTTGATGCGCAGGGTGAAGAGAGTTACCTCTTCTACAAAAAAGTAGAAGCAGACCACTTCTACATGATAGGTGACAACCGTGACAACTCAAACGACAGTCGTTTTTGGGGTTCAGTACCCTACAAACTCATCGTTGGAAAACCTTGGCTTATCTATATGAGTATTGAGTTCCGTTCGTATGACCAAGTCATGAATGGTGAAGGTGGAGGAAAAGACCACGACAAACTCACCCGTATCTGCCCTAATATCGACATAGCATCTAAAGCATGTGAAGTCCTATGGGATAAGCAACAATACACCATCAGATGGAGCCGTGTGGGTAGACGCATCAATTCAATAGAACTTGAAGCACCCACAGAATAAAGGAAAATAGTATGTCAAAGAAATTTTATATCGCCACAGACCACGCAGGGTATGCCCTCAAAGCATACGTAAAAGATTTTATCCAAGAATTAGGACATGAGATAGTTGACCTAGGCCCAGACTCTGCTGACCGTGTAGACTACCCAGACTTTGCCAAAAAATGTGCCCAAGCAGTACTCGCAGAGGAAGGAAGCTTTGGCATACTCATCTGTGGTACAGGTATAGGCATAAGTATCGCAGCAAACAAAGTACCAGGCATCCGTGCAGCACTATGCCACGACACATACACAGCCAAACTCACCAGACAACACAACGATGCAAATATCTTATGTTTTGGTGAGCGTGTGGTAGGTAAAGGTGTCATAGAGGACATGATAGAAGTATTTGCCAATACAGAATTTGAAGGTGGCAGACACGCAGGACGTGTAGCTAAGATAGAAGGTTGTGCTTTTGGTGCAGATTTAGGGTAATTTTATCTGTAGGGGGTGTTTGCTAACGCACCTCGTAAATAAATTTGCATAAAATAAAACATTTCCCATAAGGTATTAATATAAGGTGCTGTGGCAACAGCACCCTACAAAGGTTCATCATGAAAACTATCTCACAACAAGACAAACAAATCATCTTAGACAGTATCAGAGACATCCCAGACTTTCCGAAGCCTGGGATCATTTTTAAAGACATCTCTACCCTACTTTCAAATGCCACAGCACTCAACACACTTATGACGCACCTAGAAAAGCGTTACAAAAGCTATGACTTAGACTACATTGCGGGTATTGATGCTCGTGGGTTTATATTTGGGAGTATCTTGGCAGACAGACTTGGGCTTGGGTTTGTCACGGTACGTAAAAAAGGTAAACTGCCTTACATTACAGTAGCAGAGAAATACAGCTTGGAGTACGGTTTTGATGAAGTTGAAGTTCACATCGATGCTTTTGGAGAAAATGGCTGTTGCAGTACAGGTAAACCTGCACAAGTGCTACTCATAGATGACCTCATAGCCACGGGTGGTACAGCCACAGCAGCAGCAAGCCTCATAGAAAAGGTGGGCGCACATTGTGTCGAAGCCTGTTTTGTCATGGAACTAGACTTCCTTAATGGACGAGAAAATATAAAGGCACCTGTTTACTCTGTATTGCATATAGATTAATTATCTATGAAAAAAATTAGATTTTCAACAATCAACACCCCCCCCAGACCCAGTGTTGGGGAATTATTCCCGAAGAAGATTAAAAACTACGACTCTTCCACATCAGCAAGCGTAAGTGCAAAAAGCACATTCACCCCATGTTGCATCAAGACCTTTTGGGCTTCTTGCAGGGTAATGCCTGTGGTGATGATGTCGTCTACCAAAATGGCATCTATGTTTTTCTTTCCTGTGTACTTGAAGTTACGAGGGTTGGCTAGACGGAATTGTAAGTTTTTACCTGAGTAGTTTACCCTATTTTGTGCCATGAGTGAAGCGTGTAATGGTGTCGTTTTCTCTGTTTTCATGGCATGGGTTAGTAAGGCTACGTGTGCATAGCCACTTTTTACATACTCATCTACACCTATGATGTACACCTCACTGTCTGCATTTTCGGCAAACTCCGCAGCAAAAGGTTTGAGTAGCATTGTTGCTAAAGCCTTGTATATACGGTATCCCTCAGGCTTGTGTTTGGTTAGAAGTAGTGACTCTATGGTGGAGTATTTGTAAAAAGAGATGACATCGAGTGTGCCTATGGTTCTTGTGCCTGTCTGTGTTTTAAACAAAGTTTCTTTGCAGTGTTTACAGAGTATAGAGAGACTCAATTTGGCACAAGAGTAACAGCGCATGTCTACATGAACTTAAAGAATATCTCTCAAAACCATCGCATAATGCAACACCACAAGATTAAGTAAAAATATACCCATTGATGAGCCTTTAGAAAAAAGCTTTTGGATGGGAGTTTTAACTTTATGAAGTGTCATAAGGCTAATGGTCATGTGTATGACGGTAAACACAAAGATGACAGCAACTATCTGAAGTTTGATACGTAGTGCGTCTATGACTTCGTTAGTGACATTTGAGAAGAGTATGTTTAGTAGACCGTTGTTGTTTATCATCGTGTAGCCTGTGAAAAGCAAGATGACGAGTGCACCTGTCTCAAAATAACCATAGATAGGACCTATACGAGGATAGACAGCATCTTGGTCTTGTTTGTCACGTAAACTCACACCCAAAACAAACATAAAAAATGCCCCACCTATCCATGCGATGGCAGCAACAAGGTGTAAGTGTATCGCCCACCCCATTACTTGGCTTCTTTATTGTGGTGACCGAGGGTACAATATATCTCTGCATTGTCATCGGTCAATAAAATGAGTTCGTTGGGGTCTATGTGAGTGTAGAGATGTACATCTTCAGGTATGAGGGACACTTTGACTCCTAACGCTTGCAATTTCAAGTACGTTTTGTAGCCTAACCCTTTGACATAGAGTGCATCTACATCATAGTTTTTAAAGTTTGCAAAAAAGAGTGCTGATTTGTCTGTTTTAAAATGATTTTCTTGAAAAACGATGCCCGTCTCTGCACTGATAAACACAAACATATCTGCCTTTCTAAAACGTGAAGCAATAGTCTTTTCGTCAAGTTCAATAGGGATGAGTATCATAATCTAGCTGTCCAACTTCAGTACAGCCATAAATGCCTCTTGAGGGACTTGCACCTTACCGATGGACTTCATACGTTTCTTCCCTGCTTTTTGCTTCTCTAAAAGTTTACGCTTACGGGTGATGTCTCCACCATAACACTTCGCAGTTACATTTTTACCCATAGATTTCACGTTAGAACGTGCGATGACTTCGTTTCCGATGCTCGCTTGAATGGCTACTTCAAAGAGTTGTCTTGGTATGAGCTCTTTGAGTTGTGCCACAAAAGCAAGTCCACGTGTACGTGCTTTGTCACGAGGTACGATGATAGAGAGTGAATCTACCACATCCCCAGCTACTTTAATATCAAGCTTCACAAGGTCTCCCTCTCTAAATCCTATAGGCTCGTAATCAAAACTCGCATACCCCTTAGTAGTAGACTTCAACTTATCATAAAAATCAAGTACTATCTCATTCATAGGGATGTCATACTCCAAGAGGACACGTGTTTCATTGAGGTAGTCCATCTTTATCTGTACGCCACGACGGTCGTTTAATAACTTAATAAGGTTACCCAAGTACTCTTGTGGTGTCAAGATAGTCGCCTTCACATACGGCTCGAAAATCTTATCTATACGTTGTGGTTCTGGAAGTTCAGAAGGGTTTTGTATAACTACCTCTTCTCCATTGGTCTGTTCTACACGGTAAACAACCGTTGGTGCTGTAGCAATGAGTTCTAGGTTAAACTCACGCTCCAAACGCTCTTTGATGACTTCCATGTGCAACATACCAAGAAAACCTGTTCTAAATCCAGAGCCCAATGCCATCGAACTCTCTGGTTCAAAGCTCAGAGATGAATCGTTCAGTTTTAGTTTATTGAGGGCATCACGCAGGTCTTCAAAACGGTCTGTCTCTATCGGGTAGATACCTGCAAATACAAAAGGCTTCGCAGGTTCAAACCCATCGATGGCTTCTGCCGTAGGATTTTTAGAGTCTGTAATCGTATCACCCACTTTAAGAGAATCAACGGTTTTAAGTCCCATGACTACGATGCCTATCTCCCCTGTGCGAATCTCATCTGTTTTCACAGGTGCGATAGGGTTTGGGTACATAAGGTTAAGTACTTGATGCTCGTCTTTGGTTCCCATCACTTTTGCCATCTGACCTTTGGTGATTTTACCATCAAAGACACGTACAAGTGCCAGTGCTCCCAAATAATTGTCAAACCATGAATCATAGATGAGTGCCTTAAGTGGGGCACTGTCATCACCCACAGGTGCAGGCACACGCTCTATGATGCTGTCTACAAGTTCTGCCACACCTACTCCCGTTTTGGCTGAAACGAGGTTATGCTCTGTGGCATCGATGCCTATGGCTTCTTCAAGTTCAGAAAGTACCCTATCTGTGTCTGCTGCTGGGAGGTCTATTTTGTTGACTACAGGCAGCAGTTCAAGGTCATTTTCTATGGCAATGTAAACATTGGCAATAGTCTGTGCCTCTACTCCCTGAGCCGCATCTACGATGAGAAGTGCACCGTCACTGGAAGCCAAAGAACGACTTACTTCATAAGAAAAGTCTACGTGACCTGGAGTGTCAATGAGGTTAAGAATGTAATGTTCACCATCTTTTGCATAGTCCAAACGTACAGACTGCGCCTTAATGGTAATACCACGTTCCTTTTCAATGTCCATCGTGTCCATCACTTGTGCAGACATTTGACGGTCTGTTACCGCCCCACACTCCTGTATGATACGGTCTGCCAAAGTAGACTTACCGTGGTCAATGTGCGCGATGATCGAGAAGTTACGTATATTCTTCTGTGGTACTTTATATGTCAATTTGTTTCCTAGTATAAACGAGGTTCGTTATATTTACGAGTTAGATTCAAAGAGTGAGTTTACACTCTCGTTATTGTTCACTCTTCTTATCACTTCACCAAGCATAGAAGCTGTCGATAACATCTTAATTTTCTTAGAGCTTTTTGCCATAGGAATTGTATTGGCGACAACCAACTCATCTAATGCACCATTTTCTATACGCTCATACGCAGGACCCGAGAGTACAGGGTGTGTACAACATGCCATAACTGATGTCGCACCCAAATCTTTAAGTGCTTGTGCACCATGTGTCATCGTCCCTGCAGTGTCTATCATGTCATCTATGAGAATCACATCTTTACCTTTTACTTCACCGATGATGTTCATCACTTCTGACTCATTGGCTTTTTCACGACGCTTATCGACAATAACCATCTCAAGTCCTAGCTTAGAAGCAAAATATCTAGCACGTGCAACACCACCGATATCTGGAGAAGCAATCACTGGGTTTTTAAAGTTTTTAGACTTAATGTAGTCCATAAACAAAATAGCCCCATAAAGGTTGTCTACAGGAATATCAAAGAACCCTTGTATTTGTGATGCGTGCAGGTCTACTGTTACCATACGTGTGATACCCGATGTCTCCATAAGATTTGCCACTAGCTTTGCAGAGATAGGTACACGAGGTGCTGCTTTTCTGTCTTGTCTTGCATACCCATAGTATGGTACCACAGCAGTGATAGACTTCGCAGATGAACGCTTCAATGCATCTGTCATAATGAGAAGTTCCATAAGGTGGTCATTGGCAGGTGCAGAAGTGGGTTGGATAATAAACACATCTTTACCACGTACAGATTCAGCAATTTGTACAGAGATTTCACCATCGGAGAAACGGTTTATTGTTGCTTTTGAGAGGGGTTGTTCTAAGTATTTTGCTATCTCTTCAGAGAGTTCAGGGTTTGATGTTCCAGAAAAAATCATATATCCGCTCATAATGTCGCACCTTTAGTAGTTTTTAATACGCGTATTTTACACAAATGTTGATAAAAAGGGGATTTAAAGGCTTAGGGTATTACACTAATAGACAAATAATTATAATCACGGAAACAAATGATACGAAAATTCTTTAGAAAAAAAGCTTCTGGCAAAGGTAAATTAGATACTTTTTTAGAAAAGTACAATCTCCCAAGAGCCTACTTTAATGTCAACAGAAAGATGATAACACGTGGTGTCTTCATCGGTCTTTTTTGGGGCTTTATCCCTATGCCTATGCAAATGTTGGCAGTCGTTGCCACCACGCCATTTATACGTTTTAACGTACCCATAGCCATTGCCATGGTCTGGCTAAGCAACCCTTTTACCATGCCTCCCATGTACTATATGGAGTATCTTACGGGTAACTTCATCTTAGGGTATGAAGGCTGTCAAGACATAGAGCTTACGTTAGAGTGGTTTTCTAACAACATGGGGAACATCTTTGTACCTCTTTATGTGGGGACTGCTTTTTATTCCATCGTGGTTTCTGGCTTTATCTATGTCTTGCTTAACTGGCTTTGGATACGTTCAGTCAAAGAAGAAAAAGTTGAAAAAGAAAAAAAGTGGAGACGAAAAAATAAAAATTAACACTCAGCTAACACTCTTTTGGCATACTACACACTGTAGAAATACAATAGATATTGCCCCGCTCTCATTTCCCCCTTTTTTGGGGCAATACCTACATATACAATATTATGTAGCAAACGCACAAAACCAATTTTAAAAAAATAATCACTTTTTCAACTCAATTTTCGTAACACTTTTCAAGCTTTACTTATCATTAGCTGATAAGCTGATTCAAAATGAGTACCATAAAGTAGCTGTATAACAAAAAATAATTGCCAATAAATTACCTAGCGGAAATTTATGGTTCTATTCAACCGTTACGATAGTGTAAAAGTAATTTACACCACCCAAACTTCCTCTTCAAAAATTACTTCATCATCTAATGTAACGCTACGTGTATCTACAAAAATATCTACATGAAATTTCCCATCTCCACGTTTGAAACCTGGTTTGGCATACATACCATGTTTGCGACCTAAAGAGAGATGCACACCACACATACGCTCGTAGCTTCCTATGTCAGAAACTATCTTGTTTTTGGTCAGGCCACGGTTGAGTCCAAAACCTAATTCTCTTACCCAGACTACTTCTTCTCCCTCACGTATGATAGACAGCACTTCATCAAACTCAGGCGTGCTGTTCTCACAGTCTACCAAGATGCCATTTTCTATGATGATGGTGATGGGTTGCTTAGGTTTGTTTACTCTGTAACTAGTGTCGGCAAAGGCAAAGACTGTTGCCCTACCGTTAACGGCTGTAAGTTCTGTAGACTCAGTAAACACTTCGCCTATGGGAAACTGCCCACCCACGTTTGGCATAGTGGAATAGTCTCCAATGTTTAGTTTTACAGGTTCAAAACCTACGGGGAAATGTAACTGCTCGCCACTACACTGCTCTTTTCCACTATGCACAACACATCTCTCAGCGACATCCATCTTGGCTTTGAGTTTTAGCCCAGTTTCTTTGATGTTCTTAGTGTCATACTCCAAAGCGTTTATGTAATGTGCTACTTCCTCTTCTTTGATGCGACTTAGGTGTGGATGTTCAAGTACCTTTATCTTGCGTTTAAAGAGTTCTACACGTATGCGAAAGGCATCTAAACGAAAACTTGTAGACTGTATGAGTATCACCATGTCTAAAGCATCTAGTGTGTCCAATACTGTTATTATCTCTTCCGGTGTACTTTCATTGAAGTTTATATATGTAGCTTTGGGTAAATTTGTACGATACGCTTTGGCTAGTACGTTTGAGAGAGTTGAGTCTGTGTCGTAGACTATAACAGCCTTATGTGCGTCATCATGGTAAAAGACTTTATCTAGTAGTGTTTTACTATGAGCAATGGCTTTGTCTGTAAGTGCTTGCCTATCTGTCATGCTGTCTATCATACTATCTTGAGTATCTCACTCAAGTCTTTCACATCTACACAATGTGTAGCAGCCTCTTTTAGTACAAGTTTCCCACAAAATGCTACACGTGTGTCTGCATGAGCAAACATACTAAGATCATTGGCACCATCACCTACGACTAAGGTATCTTTACGGTCAACACCGAGCAGGGCTTGCAGGCGTACTATCATGTCACCTTTGGCTTGAGAGTACATCATCTCTCCTCCTACTGCACCTGTTAGTATGCCCTCATCATCTGCATGAAGGAAGTTAGAGAAGTCTGCGTCTATACCTAGCTTTTGGCATGCTGGCTTGGTGGCATCTCTAAAACCTCCAGAGAAACAGACTACTGTGTAGCCGCGCTCTTTCAGTCCTATGACTACTTCCTGTGCTCCTGGCATCATGGGGAGAGCTTTACATATCTCTTCTACTTTGCTTTGAGGTAAGCCCTTAAGTAGTGCCACACGCTCTACAAGTGAAGCGTAAAAGTCCAACTCCCCTGCCATAGCACGTTCAGTAATGGCTACCACTTCCTCTTTAAACCCAAGAACATCAGCGAAAAAGTCGATGGTCTCACCATCCATAAGTGTGGAGTCAAAGTCAAAGACTGCTAGTTTAGACATGTGCGTACCTCTATGCATAATTTTGATAGAATTATAACCAATAAAGTAAAAAAGAGTATTTAATATGTTTGAAAAATTTTGTGACGTCCTTTGCCTTGAAAAAGAGTTTATTACGGTTGAGATTAACCCACCCCATGGTGCCTCTATAGATACAATCATCGCTGATATTAAAAAGCACAACCTGCAAGACAAAGTCACAGGCTTCTCCTGTACAGACAACCCTTTGGCAAAACTCAAAATGTCTGGAGTACTTTCTGCGATTAAAGTACAGCAAACCTTTGGCAAGCCAGTCATCGCTACCATGAGTATGAGAGACAAAAACAAACTTTCACTACAGTCTACACTCTTAGGGGCTAATGACTTTGATTTACGTTGTATTTTGGCACTCACGGGTGACCCTGCAAAGTTTTCTGACCAGCCAGATGTCAAAGGGGTACTAGAGCGTGACTCTACCCTACTTCTAAGCATCATACACCACCTAAACAAAGGCGTAGACTACAGCAACAAAGCACTCAACCCTGCACCAAAACCCATCTACCCGTTTGCAGTGACGAACTCTTATGCCAAAAACATGGACTCTCTCAAAAAACGTATGGTGAAAAAACTCAACTACGGGGCACGTGCTATCATCACCCAGCCTGTGTATGATTTAGAAAATGCCAAAGAACTTTTAGCACTCTTTGCTGAAGCAAAAGAAGAGAGCATCAGAGAGACAGCTAAAGAGGCACACCTTGTTTTAGGTCAGTTCCCTATCGTAGCAGCAAGAACTGCTAACTTCATAGATGACAAGGTACCAGGTATCAGCGTACCCAAAGACATCATAGACGAGATGAACCTCGCAGCGATGGATGGTACCGATAAAGAACGTGAAGTTGGTTTTGCACTCTCTAAACGTATCTTTGATGGGGTAATGAAAGAGCACGGAAAAGTGCATTTGATGACACATAATCGCTTTGATTTGTGTGCGGAGTTGATAGGGTAAATTATGTATGTCTTTATTATTATAAGCTTACTGATACTACTTATCATTCAATTTATTAAATATGTGAATATACGAGCCTTTTTATAAAGGATAACTGAAAAACCAAAAAAGACAATACTTTCCTAGAGGTAAGTTGTAAAAGAACACTCAAGAAGCAAATTCTTGAGAAGTTTGATGTTTTAAGCATTTGCTTTTGTATGTTGAGAGAGATTTCAACACAAGTGCTTTAAAGATCAAACCAGTTTGATCGACAATAACAAGTAGAAGTACT
This sequence comes from Sulfurovum sp., assembly GCA_027012955.1. Lineage (GTDB taxonomy): Bacteria > Campylobacterota > Campylobacteria > Campylobacterales > Sulfurovaceae > Sulfurovum. The sequence continues at coordinate 9,430 of JALUYL010000003.1, read as the reverse complement.
AACTTGTGATCTTTTAATTATCACTGTTCATGACTAATTTGTAAATACACGATTTGGATTATAAGGGGTGTTGTATTTAAAAATAGAGTATATGATAGTTGCAAGCTTTCTTGAAACTGCAATAATCGATTCTTTTTTAGATTTACCCTGAGAACGTTTGCTGTCATAGAGTTGCTTCATTTGAGGGTTGTGTATCAGACAGCTTGTAGCACTCATATAGAGTGCATGCTTTACTAATGATGAACCTCTTTTACTTAAATGACCCACACTCTGGGATTTTCCTGAAGAGTTTTCCGTAGGAAAGAGTCCAAGATATCCTATGAACTTAGGAATGCTCGAAAACCTTGTTAAATTTCCACATTCAGAAAGTACAGCAGCAATGGTTTTGTCTGCTACTCCTGGTATGGTTTTGAGATTCTCTATAAGAGTATCACTCTTTATGATCTCTTGACCTAATGCATCAACTGTAGTGGCTGTTGCTTTGTTATCAAGCAACAAGAGTATTTCAACTTCAATGATATCAAGTTCACCAAGATACATCTTTAAAAGCCTAAGAGAGCTTTTAATGGCTATAGCTCGGGCATCTTTGGCTTTACCTGAATAGATAGAGTCTTTGGATAGCTTCAATAGCTTTAATGCCTTATTCTCGTTGAAGTTGTTACCTTGAATATGACGAAAGAGCTTTAGAATCCTGTCTACACTGCTGTGCTTATAATGTAGTGCAGTAGGATACTTGTCAAGTAAAGCTAAACCACTCACAGAAAAAGGGTTTATAAAACCTTCAAATTCTGGAAATGTCACTGTTATCTGAGTGAGTATCCTCTTCTTCACCTCTTTCGTATCAGCTTGTATGGAAGCACGGTTACGATAGAGTGTCCTAAGTGACTGGTACTCATCATCTGTGACATACCCAGAGCTGTACTTACCATCATTGAGTAAATAGGCTATTATCAGGGAATCGATACTATCATTCTTTACTTTCTTCATCGTTCTTTGCTCTCTATATCTAGATGTCTGGAATGGATTCAACAGTTTAATATTGTAACCTTTTGACTTTAAAAACTCTAAAAGGTTCTCACCGTATATTCCTGTTGCTTCCAAACCTAAAATAAAATCATCTTTGTTTAGAGAGATGCTGTCCAATATGCTAAGAAACTTTTCAAAGCCATCCAATGTATTCTCTATTCTAAAAGCTTTATTGATAACCCTGCTTTCATTCTCATCGACAATGGAAACCACATGAAATGTTTTTGCTACATCTATACCTACGTAATTCATCTTTATAATCCTTGTGTGTAATCTTTGTGTGTAATCTTTGGTTGTCCAACGTTAAATAATATATTTAATGTTAGGTTTCACAGCCTCGTTAATCTATATGATGTGGATGCTAAATAACAGCTATCCCAACAGCTTTTAATAAGTGATTAACAACTAAAGATACCAACTGGCTTAATGATGTAGTCAGTAAATATAAAAACAATTCCTATATCCTGCTATAAGGAAAAAATGTTGTTTTACCTTTAGTCATTGACTGTGATAGTTACAAGATTTGAAGTTAGTACTTCAATCTTAGAAGAGTAAGATTTTTTCTATTAAAACTTGAAAAAAAAGATTTTACTCTTGAAATTAATTATACGAGGAAGAAAAATGAGTTTTGGAATGATTGTTTTATTGATTATTATTGCGGCGGTGGGTTACCTTATTATGGCATACAACAGGTTTGCCTCTTTGCGTGCAGGTATTAACGCGTCGTGGTCAGACATTGATGTACAGCTTAAACGTCGTTATGACCTTATCCCTGCGCTAGTTGATACAGTGCGAGGATATAAAGATTACGAGGCTGAGACACTTGAAAATGTCATTAAAGCACGTCAACAAGGTGTAAGTGCCGGTACTATGGACGAAAAGGCAGCTGCGGCGAACATGATAAGTGGTGCGCTTGGTAAGATGTTTGCTTTGGCAGAAGCCTACCCAGACCTGAAAGCCAACACCAACTTTTTAAAACTACAAGATGAGCTTTCTAACCTTGAAGATGCCATTCAGAGTGCGAGACGTTACTACAATGCCATTGTACGAGACTATAACTTTAGACTTGAAGCATTTCCAGATGTTTTTATCGCGCAAAGATTTAACTATACTCCACGTGATTACTTTGAGCTTGATGCCAGCGAAGCGGCAGAAGTGAAGAAAATGCCAAAAATTGACCTTTAAGGGTCAGCATGTTAAGCAAATACCTTCTACTTACCCTACTCTTTTTTGGCGTAGGGCTCTCTCTCCATGCAGAGAAAATAACCCAATACAACATCGATGTCACAGTAGAACAAAGTGGTGAACTTGCTATTGTAGAGTCTATAGCGTATGATTTTGAACAAGCTAGGAAACATGGTATGTTTCGTGATATCCCTTTTACGATAAAGCACAGTGGACGCATCATAGACTTAGGACTATATGATTTTTCTGTACAGATGGATGACAACGTCGTAGAGTGGCAAAAGTCAACCATGAATTCTAGCCGTGCAGGAGAAGTGGTACGCCTTAAAATAGGCTCTGCATCTAGCTATGTCACAGGAAAGCATCATTATCGCATAGCCTACCGTGTGAAAAAAGGGGTACTCCCCGCAGCACAAAATAGTGAGAACGATGCTATACGCTGGAACATTGTAGGTACAGGCTGGCAGATACCTCTTTACAACATTACCGCAAGCTTTAACCTGCCTGCCTCACTCTCACAACAAGATGTAGACATCTCTACCTACACAGGAACCTATGGTTCCAAAGTTTCCAATGCCAAGAGCCTATGGAAGAGTCCTCAACGCCTAGAGGTAAAGATAGACTCACTTCCTGCTTTTGAAGGTGCAACTGTAGAGTTGGCATATCCTGCAGGTCTTCTTGACCAAGGTGGCTCTGACAATGTTAAAGCTACATTTATGGACTGGTTTTTAGCCAACTGGCACTGGGGCGCTTTGGCAGGGTTTTTACTCTATTTTAGAACGATGTATAAGCGCTATACAGGCTTTGAAGACAAGCGTTCTATAGCAGTACAGTACCTTCCCCCTAAAGACCTAAGCCTCTTACAGTCAGGACTGATACTCGACAAGTTTGCAGACAATGAAGACTTCTCAGCTGCCATACTTGAACTGGGCTACTTGGGTTACCTTACCATAGAACAGAAAGATAAAAAGTTTGATCCTCTTTTAAAACGCACAGACAAGAGTACAGAAGGATTGACAGCAGATCAAAAGTACCTTTTAGACTCGACACTGTTCAAGGGTAGTAAAGTCTACACTATGTCTGGAGGCTCTGAGTCCAAAGCCAAAGCCTTACTGGACAGATTTAAGCATATTAACGACAACCTTTACAAATGGTCAGTCTCTGCTGGCTACATGTCTGAAAACCCACAGCGTGTACGTAAAAACTTTTTAATCAAAAGTATCTTATGGCTCTTGCCTGTAGTGGCATTGGTAGCATATACCCTCTTTTCCAAGTATGGTGAAAATGCCATCTTTATGTTGGCCTTTCCTATTATATTTGGGGGTGTGGGTATCAGTATGATGCTAGGACAAAAGAATTGGACTGCTAAGCTCTTTGGTTTTGTCTTTGCCAGTTCAGGTATCTTACCTTTGTTTATGATGGGGCAGCAGCAAGAGGGCTTAAATATAAAAACACTGCTCTTTGGTCCTATGGGTGTTTTGATTGTCCTTTTGGTGGTTATGGCACTGGTCTATAAGAAGATAGGTAAATTCACACAAAAAGGTGCCTACGCTTCTACACAACTTTTAGGACTCAAAGAGTACGTTAAACGTGTAAAAGAAGATGAAATCAAAAGACGTCTAAAAATGGATCCTCTCTATCTTGAAAAGTTACTACCCTACGCTGTTTTGTTTAATGAAGCAGACCACTGGCTATCATTTTACGATGTATTAAATGTAGATACCCCACACTGGTACGTTGGAAATGTCCACAACATGGGAGGCTTCTCAAACTCAGTAAACGCAGCAGCCACACCACCAAGCACAAGTTCAAGTGGTGGTGGAGGCTTCTCAGGCGGTGGTGGATTCTCCGGAGGCGGAGGCGGCGGTGGAGGTGGAGGCTCTTGGTAGGTTGTGCTTGTTCTAACGGTTAAATAGAACCATAAATTTCCGCTAGGTAATTTATGGTGTTCCTATGTTTTTATCTTCTTTTGGCTTATTTTTGTTGAAGATTTTTAAAATACTTATTTTCTTTTCATAGACTTTAAACTGGATAGTGTACTTCATAAATATCATATCTCTTACATTCTCGTCATTAGAATAAAATGACTGTCTGCATTTAAATGGAGAATAAATTAGATTGTTTATTTGCTTATCTAATTCTGTATAAAACGTTTCACTTGCACCTACTTTATCTTTTGCAATATGTGTTAAGATTTTTAGTAATTGAGTCTTATATAGTCTAGTTCTAAAGATTTGCATTAGCATTTAAATCTTTGAAAAATATTTTCATTTCTTGTTCGTACTGTTCTGGAGATAACATTTCCATTGTCCCATTTTCTGAATCTTCAATGATTTGCTCTAAATCCTTTTTTCTTTCATAAAAATAAGGGTCAAATTCAAGGTTTTTATCTTTAGAAACAGTTATATTTGAATGACTCTCTTTAACAAAGTTCATGAACTGTTGCATATAACTATCTTCTACTTGTATTGATAAAGTTTGCATAAGTCATCCTTTCGTTTTGTCTTAGTTAATTGTAGCAAAACTTCAGTGAAATTTTCATGAGCTGTTTTGTAATCATTCAGCACCCAACCCCACAAGGTATATAAGGCTTATCCTTCAAGACATTGCTTAATTCCTCCAGAACAGAACGGTTATTCTTTTTAACTGAGTTTTAAGAGTTTTAAGTTTTAAGGTGACAATGACAACTCATTGCCTACTCCTCTTCACCACACCACCAACAGCCTGTTGTGATAGTCCCAATACTTTAGCAATCCTGTGCTGAGAGTAGTTTTGGTCTATGGCTTTGAGTATTTACTTGTTTCTCTTTTTTATATCAGTGATGTTTCTAAACATTCTTTCTAACTTTTTCATATCAGGCTTATTATCACTGTTGGGTGCCTCTACCAAGGAAGATGCTGTTTTAAGCTCTTGGAGTTGTGTAGTTCTTTGTAAAGTTTTTGTTGTAAGTATTTTCATCTTTTTTCCCTCTTCCTTATAAGTTTATATGTAGTATAGCAAACCCATGTAACTTCTATCTCATGAAAGTATATCTTTAAGTTCAAGGCATCTTTATGGATTTGCACCCAACATACACCAATCATTAACCAAAGTTGTTTATTATTTGTTAAAAAAGAACTATTGATGTATAAAAAACTTACCCTCTCTTTTCTTCTGCTACTCAATGTTACGAGCTTACATGCAAACTACTATTTGAAAGAAAGTCACCGCGTAAAAAGTAAGATAGACCATATGCCAAAAGGCAAAGTTGCAGACATGAGGAACATCCCTCAAAACCCTGCTTATTATGCTTCACAAATCAAACCTTTTTCTAAAACAAAACAGAAAAAACTTGACAAAATGTTTAATAAAAAGTACTTCAAACCTTGGACGATATCTACACTTGACATCCCAAAACAAGACTTTGGATGGGAAATACGTTTCATTACTAAAAAACCCATATATAGGGCTAAAGGTAGTGTAATACGGGCATCTACGTATAATAAATGGATAGACAATGCACACTACGAAGCCATTAATAGTAAAAAATATAAAGCTATCACTATTCGCCATACCAATGTCAAAGCACTTCCTACCTCACAAGCCTTTTACCGTGACCCTAAACGTACAGGAGAGGGCTTTCCTTTTGACTACAATCAAAACTCCTCTTTACATATAAACATCCCTCTGCTTATCTCCCATTTTTCGCGCGATAAACGCTGGGCATTTGTACAGGCTTCCTACTCTTTTGGGTGGGTCAAAGTATCTGATTTGGCCTTGGTTAGCGAAGACTTCATCGATACATTTATGAATGATGATTATGCTATGGTCATCAAAGACAACTTGCGTTTGTTTAACGAAAATGAAGATGTCTCACTCGTCAAACTTGGTGCTCTTTTTCCCATAGCTGAAGATGGCAAACACTATCTCATCGCTTCACGTGATAAAAAAGGACGTGCGCATTTGGAGAAAGTGACGGCTACGAAAGTAAACATCATCGCTAAAAAACCTTTGCCGTTTACACCTAAAAACGTCGCCATGGTTGCCAAAGAGTTTTATGGAGAGCCTTATGGTTGGGGTGGAAGTTACGAGTGTCGAGACTGTTCTGCTACCACACGTGATTTCCTAGGGCCTTTTGGTATCTTCTTGCGTCGTAACTCAAGTAAACAGGCAAAAGATGGTACCACCATCAGCATCAAAGGACTAAAAAAAGTCCAAAAGAAGAAGAAGATTATCAAATACGCAGAACCTTTCCGTTCACTCCTGCATGTACCTGGTCATATCGTGCTCTATTTGGGTCAATACAAAGGTGAACCAGTCATTATGCATACCTACTGGGGCATACGTAAAAAAGACCGAACGAAACTCATTACGGGGAGAACCATCATCACCACGACTGAGCCAGGTAAAGAGCGTAGAGACATACGTGAAGGCTCAAAGCTCATCAATACCCTACAAACCATTGTGAAATTTTAGTTTTGGATAACTATTTTGAGAACGAATTTAGTTCAGAACTACTCTCCCAGACTGTTACACACCCAAACATTTCGGTGGGTGCATTTAGCTACTATTCTGGCTATCATCATAAACACTCTTTTGTAGACTGCGTGCGTTACTTAGATAAAAAATCAAAAAATGTCGATAGGCTCATTATAGGTAAGTACTGTTCCATCGGTTCGGGTGCGGTGTTTATGATGGCAGGTAACCAAGGACATCGCATGGACTGGGCAAGTACTTTTCCTTTTTACTACCAAGCCAACATATTTAAGCGTTCCAAAAATGCTTTTAAGAAGTCAGGAGATACTCACATAGCCCATGACGTATGGATAGGCTCCGAAGCCATGATAATGGCAGGCGTCACCATAGGCTCTGGGGCTGTCGTGGCTGCGCGCGCTGTGGTCACCAAAGATGTAGCACCCTATACTGTGATAGGTGGCAATCCTGCACAAGTCATCAAAAAACGTTTCAATGACGCGACGATAGCCAAACTTCTTGCACTCAAATGGTGGGACTGGACAGAAGAAGAAGTAAAATCTGCCATGCCACAGCTATGTTCTGAAAATATGGACAGCTTATTGGCACTTAGAGGTACCCTTAACGCAGATTAAGATAAAATGATGTTTTAAAAGAACATCTATGGAGAGACACTATGGCAAGCCCTAGAAATCAAAAAATCAAAAAAGAAAAAATCAAGATATTTACTACCACCATCACCGCAGGTGATCACAAAGGCAAAAAGATAGAGATACCCGATATCTTTACCACACGTAGTTCCAAAGGCATACTCAAAGAGTCTCTTTTTAATACCTTACAGTTTGACATCATAGACAAAAACTTTGTTGAAGTCTTCTCTGGTTCTGGATCCATAGGCTTAGAAGCACTCAGTCGTGGGGCAGGACAAGCCTACTTTATGGAGTATAACCGTACTGCTTACAAGTGTCTTGAAGCCAATGTCAAGCGCATAGAACCTAGCAAATCACATCTTTTTTATGGAGACAGTTTTGAGAAGTTTGAGAGCGTGTATGCTATGGTAAAAAAGAGTCCTGAAAAGACTTACTTCTATTTTGACCCACCTTTTGCTACCCGTGACGGTATGGATGACATTTATGACAAGACCATCGCGCTCATAGAAAGCATAGAGAAAGATGTCGCGGAGATGGTCATCGTCGAGCACATGTCTAATCTTGATATGCCTGAGCATATCGGGGAAATGACACAGAGTAAACGTAAAAAGTTTGGTCGTAGCACCATGACTTACTATAAACCACAGGAGTAACCCATGGCACGTACTAAAAATGAAGACCGCATTGCACTTTTTATCGATTGTGATAACATTTCTCACCGTTCTATAGAAGGCATCATCAATGAACTTAGCAAATATGGGGTTGTAAACATCCGTCAAGCCTACGGAAACTGGACAAAAGACAACCTCAAAAACTGGGAAGACAAACTTTTAGAATTTGCCATCAAGCCCATACAGCAGTTTGACTATTCTAAAAACAAAAATGCAACAGACATACTCATGACCATCGATGCCATAGATTTACTGCATACCAAAGACATAGATGCCTTTGCCTTTGCTACTTCTGACTCAGACTTCACCCCTGTAGTGATGCGCGTACAAACAGAAGGCATAAAAGTCTTTGGATTTGGAGAAAAGAAAACACCCAAGCCCTTTATGGCTGCATGTTCACAGTTTATCTTTACTGAAAAACTAATGGGCAGAGTGATAGTAGATGAAAGCACTCCAGATGCTGTCACACAAGCCCCTGTACGTAAATCTGGAAAAGAGATGCGTCAAGACACATGGCTAGTAAATGTCCTTAGAACGGCTGTCGAACAAACTATGGATGAAGACGGTTGGGCAAACCTAGCCAACATAGGGCAATACATCAACAACTCCTCTTCATTTTCACCTATAAACTTCGGATACAAAAAACTTTCAAATCTTATAGATGAGATAGACTTGTTTGATATCTATGTAGATGATGAGAGTAAGATTATGAGTATTAGAGATAAGCGTTTGGGGTATTAGGGGTTTGATATCCCTTTACCCATAGACATCTTTACGTCTACCTATTTTCAATACCAATAAAACAACTTCTTCATCTTTAACCTCAAAAATAGCCCGAATACGTCTAGCGATTACAAATCTATAGTGCTTATAATCTGTACCTTTAAGTTCAGTCACCTTTTTGCCACTTTTTAAAGCATCAAAATTATCAGACAAATAACGAAGTTTTTTACTAATCATTTGTTGTTCTGCATGATTAAATTTCTGTAAGCCCTCTATGGCAGTATCTGTCAATTTTAACTTGTACACTATTCTAGTCCGAGTTCTTTAAAGACATCATCAGCATCATGCACTTTCTCTTTACCTGATACAATATCATCTGATATCTTTTGTGCAGTGATACTGTCTGTATGGTCAAAATAGAAATCTAAAGCACGCTCTATAAGCTCTTTTTGTGTGATATCAAGTGTTTTAGAGAGAGTCTCTAACTCCTCTGCTACAACAGAATCAAAGGAGATAAGTTTTTTTACTACTGACATTGTATATCCTTTTATATATTTATATAGATATTATATCAGATATATAAAGATACTTCAAGTATCTATGTCTTGTATTAATTTAAGTGGGCTAGTCGGTTAACTCCTCCTGCTGAAAATTGTGTCACACTATCGGCTCGTTTCAGTAGCCAAATGTGTAAATATGATTGCTATGACAGCATTTAAAGAG
>JALUYL010000002.1 GCA_027012955.1 Sulfurovum sp. | reverse complement strand
GTTTGTTCTTGTAGTGTTGTTTTTTTTTGGTAGATAATTATAACATTTATGAGGGTTTAAGGGCTTTTTTGAAATTCAATTTAGCTTAAATTGTGGGTTGTCTTTGGGAATCTGCAAGTGGCTCAATAATATGTTTTATAAGTGGAATTATACCATATAATTGTCATGCAAATGTCATAGACGTCTTTTCAGTGATTAATTCTAGATTTTTGCATTATTCCTTTTATTTTGTTATACTTGTATGACATATCATACAAAAGGATGATTTATGATTTCAATTCGCCTACCAGAAGAGATGGAAGCACGCATTAATAACCTTGCCAAAAGTACACAACGCTCTAAAACTTTTTTTATAAAAGAAGCACTCAATAACTACTTAGAGGATATGGAAGATTATTATGAAGCTCTAAAAAGAGATAATGACCCAGAACAAAACCTCATAAGCCTTGAAGAGTTGAAAAAAGCACTTGGATAAGCTCTACACATTACGCTTTGACAGTAAAGCAAAAAAAGATTTAAAATCTATCGATAAAACATGGCAACTACATATCCTAGACAAAATCGAATCCACACTCACCACCCATCCACAAAGTGGTAAAAAGCTCGTAGGCAACCTTTCTCCCTATTGGCGACTTAGAGTAGGTAACTATAGAGTTATCTATAAAATTGTAGAAAATACTGTGACTGTTGTCGTACTGAAAATAAAACATCGTAAAGATATATATTGACTAGTTTTCATGCTTGGCGTGGGAATTTATATGAGAGTATAAGTAGATTATTGCATATTTTATTTTATGTATACATCCCCACATCTAGAACGTATCAACCCCCTTTATAATCTTTAAAAATAGATAGAAAAAAATAAAATACCCTATCATTACAATAGCAAGAACTGAAGATATGACAGTTAAGACAATAGAAGTTCTTTTATATGTTTTTTCACTTAATGTCTTTTTTGCAATACCTTTTACAGAAGTTTTTGCAATATCTACTAATAACCTTTCAAAAAAAGACACTTTATCCCCTCAACCTAATCCTAACACTCTCCTCATGCGCAGTCAACCCTTCAGTATTAGCTATCATCGCACACTGTTCACCTATCTCTTGCATCCCTTGTTTAGACATAGAGATGATAGACGACTTCTTCAAGAAGTTATCTACACTGAGTGGTGAATAAAATTTCGCAGTTCCACCAGTTGGTAATGTATGGTTAGGTCCTGCTACGTAGTCTCCTATAGGCTCAGGTGTGTTTTCTCCTAAGAAGATGGCTCCTGCATGTTTGATGCTGTCTAGCAATGCCATAGGGTCTTTGGTCACCACTTCCAAGTGTTCTGGTGCTATCTCATTCATAAGGTCAATCGCCTCATCCATATCTGAAGCTACGATAATCGCACCACGCTCTTCTATAGACTTTCTTGCTATCTCTTCACGACTTAGTGTACCAAGGAATTCTTCTACTTTATCGCTCACCTTGTTAGCAAGTTCTTCATCGGTAGTGATGAGGATAGACGATGCCATCTCGTCGTGTTCTGCTTGGCTTAGTAGGTCAATAGCAAGATAGTCTTCTCTTGCACTCTCATCTGCCAATATACCTATCTCAGAAGGTCCTGCTATCATGTCTATGTTTACTTCACCATAGACTAATTTTTTAGCAGTTGCTACAAATATATTTCCAGGTCCTGTAATCACATCCACCTTAGGGATAGTCTCAGTTCCATACGCCATCGCACCGATGGCAGATGCTCCACCTACTCTAAACACTTGTGTTACTTTACAGAGGTGACAGGCAGCAAGAAGAAGCTCATTGAGCTCATTATCTGGTGCTGGTGTACAGATGACTATCTCTTCAACACCTGCGACTTGAGCGGGTATGACATTCATAAGAAGTGAGCTTGGGTAGGCTGCTTTTCCTCCAGGGATGTATAGCCCTGCACGGTCAACAGCTGTGACTTTTTGCCCGAGTATGGTTCCATTGGCTTCTTTGTCCATCCAAGTCTTAGGCATAAGCTTTTGGTGGTAAGACTCAATACGGTCATAGGCTAAGTGAAGTGCATCACGGAGTTTTGGGTCTATGTTTTCATAGGCTTTAGCCATATCATCTGTACTAACGAGAAGTTCAGCATCATCCTTAGGTTCCCATCTGTCAAACTTAGCTATCTGTGCTTTGAGTGCAGTATTACCCTCAGTTTGTATCTCTTTAAGCAGACCTGAGACGATGTTTGTAACACCCTCTATGTCCATCTTACCACGTTCTAAAAGTGCGTTGAAGTTTGCTTCAAAAGTGTCATCACTACTGTAAAATATTTTCATTGTCATATCCTATAATCGGTGTTGTAAGGGTACAACACCCTACATCTTATATTTTCGTTCGTACCTTGGGAGCATACTTTCATTACCCAACACACCACCTTGGTGTATGTAGAGTATAGGCTTGGTTAAAACCTCAGGATGTGCAAGTAAAGTACGCCATCCTAAAGGGTCATAAAGCAGGTCAAAGACCACTCCCGTTTGTTGTTGTAATTTTAGCCAAATTTTGTAATTTTCTCTATAAAGTTTTCCAAAATGGTGTTTTTTTTCTAAAGACAAAATAGTTGGATGATATTTTTCATCCTCTTCTAACTCTAAAAACTGCTTTTTAAGATATTCACTATCCCCCACACAAGGGCAGGTATACACCGTAGGTCGGGGTGTCCTCTCCCCGACAAAAGCTTTTTGCAAAAACAATGCTGTAGTTCCTGTCCCAGAGGGTAGAAAGATATTCAGTTCTTTGATATTATTCTCTTTTTGCCAGTCAATAATCTCTTGAGCTAAAAGTCTAATACCATACTCTGCTTCTTTTTGTCGTCCACCTTCTTCTATGTATAAAACATTCTTTGTCGAGGAGAGGACACCCCGACCTACATGAATTTGCATCCCATTCTCTAACGCAGCTTTGTAATTACCATGAGGATTATCACGTAAGTAGTCAGCGACATGGTCTACAAAATACTCAAACTCCCACCCTCTCATTTTAGCAAGCACAGAGAGTGAATACATCGCATTAGACTGCGCAGAACCATAGGAAATTATCTTGCTAATATCAGGGAAATCATTTTCTAAGAAGTAGTAAAACTTACGGGCTTTATTCCCAGAGAAGTCTGGATGAAGAAGGTCATCACGCTTCAAATAAAAAGAGTGGTTTTCAAATCTAATAGTTTCAATAGGAGAAGACTTAAACATAATCAAACCCTCCTATCAATCACACGACAGTGTGCTTGTTGTCCCGAACGCCCTTGAAAGCGAAGCGATTCGAGAGGGACAACGATTTTTTGCTTCGTTTTTTCTAAAAAAATGAAGAGAGAAACAACACCACAATTAGGGAAAATGGAAATTAATTAAACAAAACTAATTAAAGCGAAATTACTAATTTCGCCCCACACAATTTAAATCTTCAAATGCCTTCTCAAGTCTTTCCACCATAGAAAGCTCCGCAGCACGTATCCATTTACGAGGATCATAATGAGACTTATTTGGCTTATCTTCACCCTCTGGATTACCAATTTGCCCTTGTAGGTAGTCTTTATGCTCATTGACATAGTGTCTTACACCATCCCAAAATGCCCATTGCGTATCTGTGTCAATGTTCATTTTGATAGCACCATAAGAGATAGCTTCTCTAATGTCCTCAAGCTCTGAACCAGAACCACCATGGAATACAAAATCCACAGGCTTAGGTTCAGTACCAAACTTCTCTTCGATATACTTCTGAGAGTTGTCAAGAATTTTTGGTGTCAAAGATACATTCCCTGGTTTATATACCCCATGTACATTACCAAATGATGCAGCAATAGTAAAATTAGGAGAAATTTTTATAAGCTCTTCATAGGCATAAGCAACTTCTTCAGGCTGTGTATAAAGTAGTGAATTATCGATATCTGTATTGTCTACACCATCTTCTTCTCCACCTGTAACGCCAAGTTCAATCTCCAGTGTCATACCCATTTTAGACATACGTTCTAAGTAGCTCTTACATGTAGCAATATTCTCTTCTATAGGCTCTTCGGAGAGGTCTATCATATGTGATGAGAAAAGAGGTACACCATGTGCCTCGTAGTGTGCTTCACTTGCATCTAAAAGTGCGTCAATCCAAGGAAGTAACTTTCTTGCAGCATGGTCGGTATGAAGAACAACAGGAATACCATATGCCTTAGCTACAGTATGTACATGTTGTGCACCTGAGATACACCCAAGTACTGCTGCTTCTGAGGAAGGTAAACCTTTTCCTGCATAGTATGCTCCACCACCATTAGAAAACTGAACGATGATAGGAGAATTTACATTTTTTGCAGCCTCAAGTACTGCATTGACTGAAGAAGTACTTACAACATTTACCGCAGGTAAGGCAAAACCTTCATCTTTTGCTACTTTAAATAACTTTTGAAGGTCTTTACCCGTAATGACACCTGCATCTACGACATCTAAAACTTTTGTTGACATTATTTTACTTTAATCTTTGCACTTTTCATGAGTTTACCCACTACTTTTTCTTGTGCCAGTTGCATTTTAACTTGGTTCTTCACTACATTAAAGTCTGGAATCTTTTGTTTAGTTTTTGACTTTTTAGCAACTTTTTTCATCTTTTCATAAGCATCTTTTGCTTCTTTGTCACTTACTTTTACATCAGCCATTTGTTTCTGCATCCAAAAACTTGCAAGTGCTGCTTCTTTTTCTTTTTTCGTAAGTA
>JALUYL010000001.1 GCA_027012955.1 Sulfurovum sp. | reverse complement strand
GGTTTGGGTAAATCTCTTTAAGCCAACGGTATGAGACAGCGTGGAAAGTACCAGATTCTATTTTGTTCACCACTTTTGCAGGAAAATAGCGTTGCAGACGCGCTATCATCTCGCCTGCTGCTTTGTTTGTAAACGTAAGTAAAAGAATAGATGACGGTTCCACACCAGAGTGTAATAAATGCCCAATACGCCCTACAATGGTAGAGGTCTTCCCTGTACCCGCAGAGGCTATGATAAGGTTATGTCCTAAAGGTGCTGTAGCAGCGCGAAGCTGCTCGTCATTAAGCGTGGTAAGAGGCAACTAGTTTAAACCGATGATGTAATAGGTATTTTTATTGTCCACTTGTTTGAGTTCAAGTTTATATTTGTCTGCCCAGTGTTCTACCAAGTCTGTAAAAGCAGAAAGGTTGTCCGCTGAAATGTCTTCATTACATTTAATTTTAAGATGATTTACCGAATTTGACATAGCAATGAAACCTTTTTCTACTGCCAAAGCATCGTTAAAAGAAGGAATATGTGGAGAAAACTTCTCAAACCCCTCGGTATTTGCGATAATGTCGTTCATCTGCTTCAAGGTTTGTTCTGTTTTTGTGTAACCAAGTTGCGCTAAAAGTGCTTCTGGAGTAAGGTCTAGGTGCATAAGTATCCTAAGTAGTGATTTGAAATTTGATTGTAGCAAATTTTTGATTAGGCATGCGTAAAATTTGTGGAGGGATAATCTCTTTTAGTCGCCAATAAGTAGCCTACTGCAACATATTGGCTATCTTCAGTCGTTAAACATCATCACAAAAAAGAGACTCTACGCCTCTTTTACAATCTTCTCGATAATTCCAACTATACTAGGATCTTCAAGTGTAGAAGTATCTTGAGTGATTTCCTCACCTTTAACAATGGAACGTAGTATTCGTCTCATAATCTTCCCTGAACGTGTTTTAGGTACGTCTGGCACGATAGAAATGGCATCACACAGAGCAATAGCCCCTATCTCTTTTTTAAGCACAGCATTTATTTCGGATTTCATCTCATCTGTACTGTGGCTTCCCTCTACTTTAAGCACAATATAGGCAAAAATACCCTCACCTTTTATCTCATGTGGTTTCCCTACCACAGCAGAAACAGCAATACTATCTACATTTTTAATCGCTGCTTCTATCTCAGCTGTACCTATACGGTGACCTGAAACGTTGATGACATCATCGGTACGTCCTGTAATGGTGATGTATCCATCTTCGTCTATCATCGCACCATCTCCAGTAAAATAGACAGGTTTTTCATCTTTTTTACAGTCACCAAAGTATGCTTTTTTGAAACGCTCAGGGTCACCCCAAATATTACGAATCATAGATGGCCAAGGTCTAGTGATACACATAAAGCCTTTTTCGCCTACGGGTGTAGGCGTACCATCTTCCTCGATAATCTCTGCGATAATACCAGGCAGTGCAAATGTCGCGCAGGCAGGTTTGATAGGTGTAGCCCCTGGAAGTGGAGAAATCATATGTCCTCCTGTCTCAGTTTGCCAATACGTATCGACGATGGCACATTTGGAGTTACCCACAACCTCATAGTACCATTTCCATGCAGGAGGGTCTATAGGCTCACCAACCGTTCCTAGGACTCTAAGTTTAGAGAGGTCATACTTCTTAGGCTCATCTTCACCTGTTTTATGAAGTAGACGTATGGCTGTTGGTGCAGTGTAAAACTGTGTAATATTATGGTCTTGAACCATTTTCCATGCACGTCCAGCATCGGGGTAAGTGGGAACACCTTCGAACATGACTGTGGTTGTTCCAGCTGCAAGTGGTCCATAGATGATATAGGTATGCCCTGTAATCCAACCAATATCTGCTGTACACCAGAATACATCATCTTTTCTAAGGTCAAATACCCACTCCATCGTCATCTGCGCCCAGAGAATGTATCCGGCTGTAGAGTGCTGAACTCCTTTTGGTTTACCCGTTGAACCAGAAGTATAAAGTAAGAAAAGTGGGTCTTCCGAATCCATTGGCTCAAAAGGACAGACATCTGACTGTGCGTCTATCATCTCATTATAAGAGTGGTCACGCCCCTCTACCCAAGTAATCTCTTCATTGTTTCTTTTTACAACAAGTACTGCTTCGATAGATTTGCCACCTTGAGCGAGCGCGTCATCTACCACATTTTTAAGCATATAAGGCTTTCCTTTACGAAATGCCCCATCAGCAGTAATAACTATCTTCGCTTCCGCATCTTCTATACGGTCTTTGAGTGCTTCAGAAGAGAACCCACCAAAGACGATAGAGTGAATAGCACCCAAGCGTGTACAAGCTAACATCGCATACGCTGCTTCAGGAATCATCGGCATATAAAGCACTACCCTGTCACCTTTTTTCACACCAAACTCATTTTTAAGAAGGTTTGCCATTTTGTTTACACGTGTTGAGAGTTGTCCGTAAGTAATGTGTTCTACATCACCTTTGTCACCTTCAAAAATAATCGCATTTTGATCTGCTTTTGTATCTAAGTGTCTGTCTATACACTGATTAGAGACATTGAGCTTCCCATTGGTAAACCACTTATAAAAAGGTGCATCAGACTCATCTAGTACCTTGTCATACGGTGCTAACCACTCTATCTTCTCATCGGCAAAGCCTTTCCAAAAACCATCATAGTCTTCTATCGCTTTGTTTTGTAACGCCCAGTAGGCATCCATGCTAGGTATCGCTGCATCTTTGGCAAATTCTGGGTTTGGATTATATATTTCACTCATTATCGTTCCTTACTATAAAATATCGTATTGTGAATATTGTAACGTAAAGTGTCAGAGAAAGGAAGAAAAAAAAGAAAAGATAGTCAAATTATTTTTAACTAGGAGTAAAATACTCTTATTTGTTACATTTTTAGAATTTTACTCATTACTCTTAGCCTACTTTTAGCTTACCATGATACAGTATAAATAGTTACTCCAAAGGAGCAGATGTGGATGAACTTATTGATTTTAAAAGCGAATATGGTGTCAAAGTAGCGATGTTTATCAGCGATCCAAAGTATGCAGGTAGCATTAGCAAAGAAGAAGCAGACGCATTAGGCGCTACGCTTTTTACGTATGAGTATGGAAGTGTCTCTCTGGGTGAGCAGATTACACTGTACTGGGCTGTAAATCCTGATGACGATACCATCGTTATGGCACGATATACCTATTTTGGAACACCTTCACTTATCGCTGCGTGTGATATGTTGGCATTGTTATCTAAAAATAAAACAGTACAAGAAGCAACAACGATGACCTATCAAGGCTTAGAACGATTTCTTCGAGACAATCCAAGTACGCCTGCACTCCCTGAGTGTGAACAGTATGTTATTACCCTAGCACTTGATGCTGTCAAGCAGGCATCTAAAGCCTTCTATAAAGATGCTTTAGGAAGAGAAGATATTACGTACCCTTGTGCAGATACACCGATGAGTCTTTCGGCGATAAAAGAGAGTATAGCTCTGCATAACATACAAACACTCAAAGTACTTACTCACTACACCAAAGCAGGCTACCAAGATAACAGTTGTGACGAGGCACTGAACGAACTGCTTCTCGTCCATCAAAAAGAGTTAAAAGTGGAGGAAAAGAGTCAGTCTGAAGTACCAGACATACCATTTAGACAGATGGATGCTAAACAGAAAATAGTCGCTATCAATAAAGCCATAGACAAATCAATACGTCAATTCCTCATTATGGATGGGGGAGATATAGAAATACTTGATGTCAAAGAGAATGGCAAGCAAATAGATATTTATGTACGTTACTTAGGTGCATGTAGCGGTTGTGCAAGTTCTAGTACAGGGACACTCTTTGCCATAGAAAATGCACTCAAAGAAGAGCTGGATGACCAAATACGGGTTTTACCAATCTAAATATTTGAGTGTAACAAAAGGTAAAACTCCTAATCCTATACCGACTACGATGGTTGTCGTAAGTCCATCAACGACGTAAGGAAACAGCATTAACCCAATGCCTGAGAGTAAAAAAACATTTTTATCTTGTTTCCTGCCAAAAGAAAAATATCCCCAGCCAATGATACCAAACACGATACTCCAAACAAAGGTTTCCACGCTTGCTAACTCACTTCTATCTTAGAAACCACATCTAGTCCAAACCCAGCAAGTCCAACAAACTCAGTATCTACATTTGTCGTAAGAAGGTTAATGTTTTTGATACCCAAATCTTTAAGTATCTGTGCCCCTACTCCAAACTCTTTCGCCTGTTCATGAGAGATGACTTTTGTGTCTAGGAAGATGAGTATCCCACCATTGTTTTTAAGGTACTCTATGGAGTTGTTAAGCGCTGAAAAGCGCTTATCATCGAGTACTAAGCAGATGTCTGTACTGATGTTATGGAACTTCACATTGGCTGTCTCGTGCGACTTGTAAAACTGTATCACTGTATGTTTACGGTCTAAGTGGTCACAGTAGGTGATTTTATCTACTTTTATGCCTCTAAGTTCTGTCTCTTCTTCGTCTATACGTTTAACGAGTTGTTCATTGGCAAGTCTGTACTCAACAATGTCAGAGATGTAAACGATGCACAAGTCATGCTTTTTTGCAAACACTTCTAGGTCATCTGCACGTGCCATAGTCCCATCATCTTTGATGATTTCACAAATCACTGCCGCAGGTGCAAGCCCTGCAAGTTTACAAAGGTCTACAGAACCCTCTGTATGTCCTGTACGTACAAGC
This sequence comes from Sulfurovum sp., assembly GCA_027012955.1. Classification (GTDB taxonomy): domain Bacteria; phylum Campylobacterota; class Campylobacteria; order Campylobacterales; family Sulfurovaceae; genus Sulfurovum. Next base: position 26 of record JALUYL010000001.1, on the reverse strand, counting down.
ACCCCACCATCTTTAGCGATGAGTGG